>JAZNMQ010000014.1:0-4797 GCA_045579745.1 Candidatus Flemingiibacterium sp.
GAAAATAAACAAAAATCACCTCGGGATTTTGTATCCCGAGGAGATGAATCAGTATGTACTGATCAGATAATTATCTGCGCTTCTTGGAAACTGCGAATGCAGCTGCGGAAAGTGCGGATGCAGCGAGTGCAACTACTGCGAAATCGAAAGTAGTAGCGGACTCGGTAGGATCAGTGTCGGAAGAACCGGTATCGGAAGAACCAGCATCGGAAGAACCGGTATCGGAAGAACCTGTGTCGGAAGAACCTGTGTCGGAAGAACCAGCATCGGAAGAACCGGTGTCGGAAGAACCAGCGTCAGCAGAAAGATTGTACTCGATCTGACCAAAATTGTCGTAACCGCTAACACTATATCCACCACTGAAGTAGTGAGAACCGGAGCTGTACTTCAGAGTCTTGATCGAAAGGTCAAATGTGATCATATCGCCATCTTCGGGAACGAAGTTGAGACGGGAAAGCTCAATAGCGATTTCGTATGCATAACCGTCATCTGTAGGAGCGGACATTTCAGTTGCGCCCTCGATAACAGCACCCCAAACCTGAGCATTTGTTTCCATGTTGAAGAAACCGGTGTTGAAGTGATTCTTGGTTGCATCTTCGTTATCCTTGAGAGCATACTCATCTTTGTCCTTGTTAGGGCAGATAAGGAAGCTGAGGCAAGGACCGCCGTCGTCAGCAACTGCAAGAGCCTCATCAAAGCTTGTTGTTGTGGTCTTAACTGCAAAGTAGAGGTAATCCTTGTCGAATGCGTAGCCTACAGAATAATCATCAGATCTGTAAGGAGCGCCATAGTTCCAAGAACCATCTTCATTTGCTGAGGGGAAGCTGAAGGTCTTAGTTTCGAGGAATGTCCAACCTTCATTATCGTTGATAACGCCGTCGATTGTGGGAGAGTTAGATGCTGCTGAAACAGATGTTGCGCCTATTGTTGTCATAGCGCAGAGCATAACCATCGCCAAAGCAAGTGTGAAAATACGCTTTTTCATAATAATCCTCCATAAAAAATAATATTGTGGTTCACACACGTTAATTATAACAACAAAATATTATTTTGTCAATACTTTTTTAAAAATATCAATATAAAAAGTTAATTTTCATCAAAAATCCGCGGTGGAATCAGAAGTGGATTTTTCGCTGAAGTTCATGCAATATAAACAAGCATCATACAAAATTAAATCCTCGGAATTGGATGCAATTCCGAGGATTCGTTTTATTTGCCGTATTTTTCGTTGAATTTGAGCATCATTTCTGCGAGGAGCCAACGCTTGGCTTCGGTTTGAGGTTGAAGCTTGCCGTTATTTCCTGTATAGATGCCGTTTTCATATGCCCACTTCATAGCATTCGATGCCCAATCGGAAACATTCTTCGCGTCAGAGAAGGAGCTGAGGCTTGCGCTTGAGCTTGTGTTTATCTTGAGGTGGCTTGCATATCTTGCGAGCATGGTCACAACCTGCTCGACGGTTACTGTATCGTCAACGCCGAATTTACCGTCGCCGTAGCCCTCGACGATCTTGCTTTCGCTTGCCCAGTTCAGATATGCTGAATACCATTCGCCTGCCTTGGCGTCGGTGAATTTAACGCCCGGATATGCGCTCTGGTTGACATTTGCGTGGCGTCCGACGACCGTTACAAACATAGCTCTTGTCATTGTGGTGTTGGGCGCAAACTCTGTTGCGGAAACGCCCTTGAACAGACCGTTCTGATAAACGTATTTAACTGCATTGTAATATGTGCTTGAATATGAAACGTCGTTGAACGGGTTGACCCAATCGGAATCAACTATACGGCCGACAGTTCCGAATATACCGAGTCGGTTATCCGTATTGCCGATCTTATCGGACCATTCCTTGTTGCCCTTGCCGAGAGCTGGAGAATTTGGCTTGAGAGTAAAGTCATAGTCAAGATTTGTCACGCTGTAATCGGCTCCGATGAAGTAACCGCCCTGCTCGGCAAAGCTCTTCATCTCGGCAGTCCAATCGGACGGGTAAGGAATACCCTTGTTGTGATTTATCTCGTAAACCTTAGTGAACATGGGGTCCTTGCCATAGATGTTGTTGCTGCCTGCAGTCGTACCCATATTGCCCATTGTTCCCTGAATATTCTTGCCGAGATTGTTCTCGCTCGAATAGTTGTAGAACAGATTGTTATCGTATACGACATTTCTGTTCGCGCTTGCGGAGATGTTCATCTTTGCGCCGGTGCGGGAGTATACGATGTTGTTGTACATATTAATGTCATTTGCCTGGCTTGCGTAGAAATCGCTGTAGCCGAGAATAGGAGTTGAGCTGTTGCTGTAGACCGTATTGTTAATGAGGTCAACGTGGTCACCGTCGAATACGTGAATACCCGAACCGCCGTTCAGATAAGTCAGGTTGTTTGCAACGAGGATGCGGCCCTGATACGGCTGAACTCCCCATTTGTCACCCTTTTGAATACGGTCTTTGTTTGTTGAGATATTGTTTGTCGAGTCGATGATGATGCCATTACCGTCGGAGAAGCGTTTAACATCAATCCACGGCACAAAATGGCGGTTGCCTGCGGTGATGTTGTTCATGACAACGATCTTATGCTCGTCAAATTTGTCGTCAATATCGATCGTTCCAAGAATGGATATGCCGCTGCAGGCGTACATATTACCCCAGCAGTTGTTGGTGATAGTGTTGTTCTTTATCGTGATGTAGTCGCAAATCGATGCTCCGGTACCGGATGAAGTGAGGCTGTCAAGGTAGCAGTTTGTAAGCTCTACATGGTGGATTACCTTTACCTTGTCGATACCGAGATCCTTGACGCCTTGGCCGTCCGAGGGAGTTATACTGATGCCGTTGGTGTTGTATCTTCCTACATTGGGAATCTGCCAGATATAGTTGAGCTTCAGGACTGTCTTGTATCTGCCATCGAATGCGTAGTAATAGCACATATATCTGTCCTTGTACTCGTGCTGAACCTCTTGACCGAAGCCCTTTACGGTAATGCCGTTGAACTTGATATACGAGCCGGTTATGCGTATTGTATCCCAGCCTTTATTGGTAAGCACAACGGGATTTTCACCGGGCGCTGCCGTGAATGTAATATAAGCCTCGGGAAGTCCGGATTTGCTGATGGTAAAGCCTTCATAGGGCTTTGAGGCTTCATGAATAATGACCGTATCGCCCGGCTTCAGCTTGTTATGCGCGGCGCTGATTGTTTTAAGAGCCTTCTGCGGTGATTTACCGTCATTGCCGTCGGAGCCCTTGTCACCGTTTACATAATAGGTGATGTTTGTCGGAGTCGGCTCAACGCGGACTTCGATACGCTGATGGAAGGTTGCGCCGTTTGGATCTGTAGCAAGGACATAATAGTTTGCTATAAACGGAACGCTTCTTGAAGAGCCCGACGCATCGAATGACCATGCGCCGGTGTTTGCATCAAGCGTGAACCTTCCATAAGAGCTGTCAGAATTTGTGCAAGCGGGGTCGAACTTAAAGGTAAGCTTATCTCCGTCGGGATCGGTTACGGTGACCTTGCCGCTTATCTTGCCGCCCTTAGCGATGGAATTTGACGTAATCTGGTTGCCCGTGGGCGCATTATTGGAACCGCCTGCAACGTTTACATTGTTAAGTACAATTGTTCCGGAGTTGTTGGAGGAGTTCCAAAGGCTGTACGCCTTGCCCGTAGCAGGATCGGTAAGCCCGAGGTCGCTCCAGACTGTACGAGTACTGTCATATACGCCCTTTGTTTGGAAAAACTCGATTTCCATGCAAATCGTGTCAAGATGCGCAGGCTTGATGAAAAGCTCTGAAAGAGAGATCCGGATTTCTGCCGAATAGCCGTCGGAGGTTTTTTTGGAAGCCGTTGTAGCATCTATGCTGTAGGAGTATGTGTCGTTATCAGAGGATCTCGAATAGCTGCAAGCGTTTTTTGCAAACGAGTATTCGATAAACTGAATAAAGCCCTCGGCTGCTCCGCCTCGCATGTTATCACGGTCAATGAAAATTGACGCAACAGCCTCGGAGAGATTTGAGCCCTTTGCCTCAATTGCGATATAGAGATTATCCGTATCGCATTTTGAAGCTAATTTGTAGCTGTAGTTTGCGGCGGAGTTAACACGCTCGCTCGTGAAGTCCCAATTTTCGTTTGACGAGATCGTACCGTCGATCTTGGGAGTACCCGCAGTTGAAATAACGGGAGAGCTGTTGATGTAAAGGCAAACGCTGCCCCATGTCGCAGGATTATTCTCGGCGGCTGTCGCATTCCAATAAAGAATGCCGACGCCGTCACCCTTGGCGTCAATGTCGCCGTTCATTACCTCAACGCCGAGCATTGTTCCGTCAAAGGGGTTTGATATTCCAAGCTCGGAGAATTTAACAGCAAGCTCGACGATATAGCCACCGCTTGTGTTTGCGCATGCAGAGAGTGTTCCGGCAGGCGCGCCCTCAAGCTTCTTTTCGCCGACCTTGTATGAAAGCTTCACAGTCTTTGAGCCGGAAGCCTTTGCGTTTTTCGGGTCGATCAGTACATCAACTGTATCGCCGCCGGAAAGAATCTTGCTGTCGGTAACCTTTACAGCAATGTAGAAATATGTGTTGTTCCATGCTGTTGCGAATTCGCAGGAGTTGTTGAGCGTTATCGGCTGCTGACGCTTAGAAACTGCTTCCCAAGCGGCATTTTGCCAAGCGCTCTCGTTTGCATTTCCGTCAACCGATATGGATGCGGTTGCTTTTTTAGCCACAGTAATCTCGGTTTCAGTCGAGCTTGCGGCAAATGTGGGTAAACCAAGTGCAAAAAGAAGCGCAGTAATGAGCAGGCTTGTAAGCAGTAC
>JAZNMQ010000015.1:0-19765 GCA_045579745.1 Candidatus Flemingiibacterium sp.
CGCACTGTCGCCAGGAGCTACGACGCAAAAAACAGCTTTCACTACGAGGGTCTGCAGGTCGATTTTTCGGCACGCATCGTAACCATCGACGGCAAACGAATCGAAATGTCGCCCAAGGAATATGAGCTGTTCTTTTACTTATGTCGCAATCGCAACATTGCCCTCTCTCGTGAGCGCTTGATCACCGAGGTCTGGGGCTATGACTTCTACGGCGACGACAGAACGCTCGATACACACATAAAGCTGCTCAGAAAGAGCCTTAAAAAATACGCGAAGCTTATCGTAACGCTTCGAGGGGTAGGTTACCGCTTTGAATCGAGATAAGAGCTCCCGCGGCGTCAGAGTCGGAATCAGATGGAAATTTTTCATCTACATGATGGCTTTTCTGCTTCTCCTGCTCGGACTGCTGTGGCTGTTTCAGGTCGTTTTCTTCGGAGAGATATACAAATCCGTGCGCATATCTGAGATAATTCAGACAGCTGACAAGATTTGCGAAAGCATAGATGACGATAATCTCGTAATAACCTCAGTCGCGAAAAAGCATGCGCTCGAAAAGCAAGTCTGCGTGATAGTTTTCGACGAGAGCGGTAAAATCATCGCCACAGAAAAACAGCGCTCCGACTGCATAATTCACGAAATGAGCGCGCGCAGTATATATACGCTTTACGCCTTTGCAAAGGAAAGCGGCGGAGAAAAGCTCTCGCGCTTCCACATCGATGCATTCAGAAACATCAGCTACGACCCCGAGGTTTACAATAAGAACAAATCCGATTCAGCCGACAGCATGGATGAGAGCATAATCTTCACGCGCGTGGTTTATTCCGAATCGCGAGGGAGCGATGTCATCGTGATGCTCAACACCACGATTTCGCCCGTTGCCTCAACCGTCAGAACACTCCAGCACGAGCTTCTGCTTATAAGCATAATCATGACGCTCATAGCGCTGATTATTTCCTTTGTTATGGCAAGGAGAGTTTCAAAGCCGCTTGTTGATATTAACGAGGGCGCGAAAAAGCTTGCCGACGGGAAATACGATTTTCGCTTTAAATCAGAGGGCTACCGTGAGATCGCTGAGCTTGCTCAAACGCTCAACTACGCGTCGGAGGAGCTTTCCAAGGCGGGCGCATTACAGCGCGAGCTTATCGCGAATATCTCGCACGATCTTCGCACTCCGCTGACGATGATCACAGGCTATGCCGAGATCATGCGCGACATTCCCGATGAGAACACGCCCGAAAATGTTCAGATAATCGTTGATGAGGCAAAGCGTCTGACCTCGCTTGTCAACGATGTGCTCGATATTTCAAAGCTTCAGGCCGGCACGCAAACGCTTGAGTTAAGCGAGTTCAACCTGACCGAAACGGTAAATGAGGTTATCGAACGCTTCTCAAAGCTTACTGAATCGGATGGCTGGACGATCGAATTTTACCACGATGCAAATGTTATGGTAAATGCAGACCGCACACGAATTCTGCAGGTGATCTACAACTTTATAAACAATGCGATCACTCATTCGGGCGAGGATAAAACGGTTATAGTTACGCAAAGGGTTATTACAGACCAAGAGCAAAGCCATGTACGAATTGAGGTAACCGACCACGGTGAGGGTATTTCGAGCGAGGATATTCCCTACATCTGGGATAGGTATTACAAGGTGGACAAGCTTCATCGGCGTGCGCAGATGGGCTCGGGACTCGGACTTTCGATAGTCAAGAGCATTCTTGATCTCCACGGTGCACGGTACGGTGTCAGCAGTACGCAGGGTGTCGGCTCGACATTCTGGTTCGAGCTCTGATATTTAATTCAATTTACAAAATCCGCCGAGGCTTTTACTACTTGACTTTCGGCGGATTTTGGTGAATAATTTTCACATTATCAAAAATCGGAGGCAATTGATGTACACTATCAGAACCGCCGCTCGGGAGGACAGCGAGGCGATATTTCGCCTGATTCTCGAGCTTGCAAAATATGAAAAAATGAGCGACCTCGTCACCGCAGATAAAAACGACCTTGAAGGACTGCTTTTCGACAGTGGCATCGGGCATTGCCTTGTTGCCGAGGAGGGCGGCGAGATCATCGGCTTCGCGCTATGGTTCTATAATCTCTCCACCTTCAAATGCAGACCCGGAATATACCTTGAGGATCTGTTTGTTGTTCCGGAGAAGCGTGGAAACGGTGTTGGAAGCGCACTTTTAAAGGAGCTTGCGAAGCTTGCAAAGGCGCAGGGATGCGGAAGACTTGAGTGGTCGTGCCTTAATTGGAACGAGCCGTCGCTCGAATTTTATCATCGCAAGGGTGCGCAGTCACTTGACGAATGGGTCCATCTTCGCGTGGACGAGAGCGGTTTTGACGAACTTATCAATAGCTGAACTTTATCTCATGCGTCAGTCGTGAGCCTCGCTCTACCGTATTAAAACAGCACTTCCCTTTTTAAAGCCAAACGGCGGCATAATCCCATAAAGGCAAGTTCTCAATAGTAAGCCTACCACACTATACCAAGCAAGGCGTAGTGTGGTATTTTTATTTAATCGCGCCCGAAGCCCATGCAAGGTCGCGCCTTGTAACCGCGCCAAAAAGCAGTAGTAGTACGAAATACACCAAAAGCGTAAAGCAAAAGAACAATACAAGCTGAATCCATCCGACGCAGACTGTAAATCCGAGCAGCTTCACGATAAAAGCTGTTCCGAGCGCGCAAAGAAGCGGCTTGAAAAACGAGCGATTCACACATACAGCGAATTTTGTTACCCGAAACAGCCTTGCAATGCTCAGCGATGCGTTGACGATCTCCGAAATATAGATCGTCAGAATGTAGCCATAGATGCCGATTCTTGAGCAAAGCAGCATTACAAGCAAAACGCTAAGCGCCGCGTCGAGAATGTTCACCTTCATTGAATAAAGCTGCTCGCCAAGCCCTTTTAACATCGCGTCGATCGTGTGGTCAAGGTACATTATCGGAATAAGCGGCGCCATCAATCGTATAAGCTTTCCCGCATCCTCGCTTTTATAGATGAGCATTCCAAGCTCGTCTGAATAAACGCCGAGTATCAGCGCGCATCCGATAGAAAAGCATAGCACCATACCGATCGCGCGCGAGATTATACTTCGCTCCCGCACGACATCTCCCCTTGCATCAGCCTCGGCAAATTCGGGAACCAACAGCCCCGTGAAGGAATAAAGAAGCGCTGTCGGGAACATAATTATCGGCATTGCCATTCCGCACAGCACGCCGTATGAAGCGAGTGCGGTGTCGGCTGTTGCGGGATTGGCTTTGAGCCCTCGCGGAATGAGCGTATGCTCAAGCGTTGTGAGAGCTGAGCGGACATAAGCGGCGGCGGCAATCGGAACCGTTATTCCGAAAAGCTCGGCGGTCAGCTTTTTTCCATCGGATTTTTTCGACGAGAAGCCAAGCTTATTTTTGTGTCTGTCGATAAGGAATAAAATAAGCGCCATGGAAAAAGATGCGATTTCGGCTATTGCCCCACCACCGACAAGCGCGACGCACGCGCCCTCAATATCGTCGGGCGTAACATACATCAGAGCGAAAATGCAGAGCGAATTTCTGAAAACCTGCTCGAAAATTTGCGTTGCTGCGCTTTTGGCAACCCTGCGAACGGCTGTGAAGTAGCCGTGCAGTACGTTCGATACCGAGATAAACGGAAGACTCAAAGCAAGCATTTTCAATGAGCGTTTACAGCGAATATCGCCAAGCCACACACCCGCGACAAATCCTGAGGCACCAAAAAGCAAAACGCAGGCAAAGATTCCGCAAAAAAGCGAATACGCAAGGCACCTTTTAAGAGTGCTTTTCAGCCTTTCTTCATCCGAACAGCCGATAGCCTCGGCGCACATTCGGGTCGTCGCTAAATTGACGCCCGATGAAGCAACGGTTACTGCAAGCCCGTAAACGCTCATTATGAGCGTAAACAGACCAACGCCCTCAGCTCCGAGCTTATTTGTGACAAACGCGTTGAACGCCACTCCGATCGAGCGAAGCAAAAGCGATGTCGCTGTCAATATCATTCCATTTATAAAAAAGTTCCGAAGTCTGCGCAAACTCGCTCACCACCTTCGGAATAATTATATTTGCATCAGCCCATCGAAATGACAAAAGCGTCCGAAAAATTACGGACGCTTTGAATATACACTCATCTGACTGCCGTCTGTAACGAAAACGACCGAGCCGTCTTTGTCAGTGCGATAGATTTTGTCTATGTTTTGCTTATCGAGCCTTTCCAAAACCTCAGCGCTCGGGTGGCTGTATTCGTTGTCCGAGCCGCAGGAAATCACGACTGCCGAGGGTGAAACCGCTTCCAAAAATCCGCTGACTGACGAGGTTCGCGAGCCGTGATGACCGAGCATCAATACATCGTGGCGAAGCTCATCCGCGCCCCAATATTCGAGCATTCCCATCTCGGATGCTTCTGCGGCATCGCCCGTAAAGAGAAACGACCGCTCGCCGAATTTGATGCTCAGCACATAGCTCATATCGTTCTCGTCCTGATAGCCCGAGGTCGGCGCGAGCACCCTGCATTCGAGCTTGCCGAGAGAAAAGCTGTCACCGAGCTTTAGCTCATTCGTGATGATCGCATTTGAGGAGAGTGCCGAAACAAGCCTTTCGCGGTACGCATCAGTTGCTTCGAGCCCAGCTGTTATCACATGCTTTGGAGAAAATCGCTCAACTACCATATCCGCACCGCCAATATGGTCCTCGTGAGGATGCGTAAGTATAAGATATTCAAGGTGATCCACCTTGCAGGCGTCAAGATAGGTTTCAAGTGCCGCCTCGGACAGCTCACATCCTGCGTCGATGAGAATATCTCCCTCGCTGCATCTAAGTAAAACGCTCGAGCCCTGACCGACATCAATAATATGCACCTGAAGCTCGCCCGTCGGTATCTCATCCGTGAAAAATCTCGCTATTTCGGAATTTTGCCGAACATTCAAATAAGCGAAAACGAATGAACCACACAAAACAAGGAGCAGAACGATGAAAGCGATCAGAGCCGTCTTAGGCTTTCGCTGCATGTTTTCCATCGTTTTGCTCCCCTTTGCGATTAATTTTATTCAGCTGACACCTTCTATAAATGCGCTTTGAGAGGCTTTTGATTCACAGTCTGCCTTGAATCGGGATGATCCCTTGCAGCTTTCTGAACCGTAAATGACTTAATTAAAAACGCATTGTCAGAGAAATTCTCTGCTTTTTAAGGTCAACTGCCAATATCTTCACCTGAACTACATCACCGACCGACAGCACCTCGCTCGGATGCTTTATGTAGCGGTCAACAATCTGCGAGATGTGCACAAGTCCGTCGTGATGAACGCCGATATCGACAAACGCGCCGAAATCTATAACATTTCGAACCGTTCCCGTTACAATCATATCGGGCTTCAAGTCGTTGATATCCAAAATATCATCACGCAGAACCGTCTGAGGCAGGCTGTCGCGAACATCGCGTCCCGGCTTTTCAAGCTCGGAGATTATATCAGCAAGAGTCGGTGCTCCGACGCCGAGCTCCTCGCACAGCTTATTTATGCCGTATTTCTCAGCGTTTTTACCAAGTCCGCCAAGTCTGCATGCACGAACGTCCTGCGGAGTATATTCGAATCTTTCAAGCAAGCGGCGTGCTATATCATAGCTCTCGGGATGAACGCCCGTGCTGTCGAGAATCTCGTCCGATCCCGAAACACGAAGGAAGCCTGCACATTGCTCGAACGCCTTATCTCCGATGCGCGGAACCTTTTTGATCTCCGCGCGGGATTTGAACTCGCCCTTTTCCTCGCGGTATTTTACGATATTTTTAGCCGACGTCGTATTTATTCCCGCGACATAGGAAAGAAGCGCGTGCGAAGCCGAATTTATATCGACACCGACGGTATTGACGCAGTCCTCGACAACTCCGCCGAGTGCCTCGTCAAGCCTTGACTGCTTCATGTCGTGCTGATACTGTCCGACACCGATCGCCTTCGGGTCGATCTTAACAAGCTCGGCAAGCGGATCCTGCAGACGGCGAGCAATGGAGATCGCGCTTCTCTGCATAACATCATAGTCGGGAAATTCATCCGCGGCAAGCTTTGAGGCTGAGTAAACCGAAGCTCCCGCCTCGCTGACGACAGCATATTTCACATCACAGTCAAGCTCCTTTATAAGCTCCGCGATGAAGATCTCACTTTCCTTTGAGGCTGTGCCGTTGCCGATCGCGATAACATCAACGCCGTTTGCCTCGATAAGACGCTTTACAATGCGCTTAGCTTCATCTACGCGCGACTGCGGCTTCATCGGGTAAATGACCGCCGTATCGAGCACCTTTCCCGTTCTGTCAACGACCGCAAGCTTGCAGCCGTTTCTGTAACCAGGGTCGTAGCCGAGGGTCGTTTTTCCTTTGAGCGGCGGCTGCATGAGAAGATTTTTGAGATTCACGACAAACACCTTCATTGCCGCTTCCGAGGCATTCTCAAAAAGGGTCGTGCGTATCTCACGCTCAATCGATGGTGCGATAAGACGCTCGTAGCTGTCGTTTACCGTGCGCTCGAGGTAAGCCCTTGCAGGGCTTCCCGGATTTTTAATAATCTGCGCGCTCAGATAGGAAATTACGATATCCGAGGGCATTTCGAGCGAAACCTTTAAAAACTCCTCCTTCTCGCCTCTGTTGATCGCCAGAACGCGATGGCCCGGAATACGGCGTATAGGCTCACTATAGTCGTAATACTGCGAATAAACGGAGTCCTCCTCCTTTGCACCGACAGTGACTATCAAGGCATTCTGGAAGGTCAGCGCACGAATACGCTTGCGGAATTCTGCGTTATCGGAAATATCCTCGGCGATGATATCGCATGCGCCGTTTAATGCATCCTCTGCACTCTCGACACCCTTTTCGGCATCGACAAAGCTGAGCGCGGCATCCTCGAGCGAGGGCGAATAATCGCTGCTTTGCGCCATAATAAGATTTGCAAGCTCCTCAAGTCCGCGCTCTCTTGCAATAGAAGCGCGAGTGCGGCGTTTGGGGCGATAGGGCGCGTAAATATCCTCGACCTCAGTTAAGATCTTTGCGTTTTCGAGTGCTTTTTCAATTTCGGGAGTAAGCTTTCCCTGCCCGTCGATCAGCTCACGAACCTCAGCCTTGCGAGCTTCGAGCGAGCGAAGATAATTCAGTCTGTCTGCAAGCGCACGAAGCTGTGTATCGTCGAGCGAGCCCGTGACCTCCTTGCGGTAACGCGCTATAAACGGAATAGTATTGCCGTCGTCAAGCAGCTCGACTGTGCGTTCAATTCGCTCAGCCGAAATATTCAGTTCCTTTGATAGAGTTTCGATAATATTCATTTTTTCTCCGAATTCATATATGATTTTAATATTTTTGTTTCGTCTTCGCTAAGCTCACGGTATTCGCCTCGCTCAAGCGAGGTATCGAGCCCTATCCCTGCGAACTCGACGCGCTCAAGGTAGATCACCTTGTTGCAAACTGCCTCGAGCATACGCTTGACCTGATGGAATTTGCCCTCGGTGATGGTGAGATAGCCCGATAATCCGTCGTCGGCGATGGTCGCCCTTGCAGGCTTTGTAAGCTCACCGTCAAGCATAACGCCGCGCTCCAGACGTTCTCTGTCCGCCTCGGTAACAACACGCTCCGATTTGAAATAATACACCTTTGAAACGTGATATTTCGGTGAGAGAAGCCTGTGGCAGAGCTCGCCGTCGTTTGTCAGGATAAGCAGTCCGAGCGTATTTTTGTCAAGCCGTCCGCATGGAAAAAGCCCCAGACGCTTATAGCGCTCATCAAGCAGCTCAAGCACTGTCCTCTCGCGAGGGTCATCCGTTGAGGAAATATATCCGTCGGGCTTGTTTAACATTATATAAGTGAACCTTTTGTATTCAACCCGCTGTCCCTTAAAATATACAGCATTCAATTCGGGATCGATATGCATATCCGAAGCCTTAACGACCGCCCCGTCAACCATTATGTAACCCGCTCTTGCAGCCTTGCGACATTCGGAGCGGGTACAGATTCCCGATTCTGATAGAAACTTATCAATTCTCATGTTATCAAATTTAGTATCGCATAGCAGACGATAAACGCGGCTGCCCCGAAAAATATTAGCCCAACAGTAAATCCGAGCATAAATTCACGCAGATCCGAACGCTTTCTTTTCGGCTTTGGGTATGTTTCGGATCTTATTTGCCTCGGGTTTGGCTGTCTTTGCACCTTAGCGGACCTCGGCGGCTGTTGATTTATCGACCTGATGCTCTCCGTGTACGAAATTTTTCTGTTATTCTGTGTGTTTTGATAGCTGTGGTGAACAGTCAGCTTTTCGATTCGAGGCTGATTCTTCGGTAACGGCTGATTTGGCATTCTGCCGTTAACGCTGCTCTGAGCGTTAGTATTACTCCTGTTTTGCTTTGCCATATTCTTAAAGGTATGCACACTGTTTGGCGTAATATCAGGCACCAAAGCCACCTCCGTTCACCCTTGGGAAGTATTATTGACCATACGTTTATATTTTAACATAAAACAGGAAAAAAGTAAAGCTATATTGCGATTTTTTTCAGTCTGACGAAAAAAGTCGGTAAAAAATTTGTATTATCAGCAAAAATAACACAGTATTTTTTCAAATCGTTCTATATTATGTAATTTGAACGACGCTTGACAGATCTCTTTCACTGTGATATACTTTGTGGTAGTTATTATAAGCTTCTCAAGCAATGAGATTAAGATTGAGTTTTTTGATGTGAAAGGAATAATTGAAATGTCAAAAACAGCTTATCAAATTCAAGGAAAAGATTTTCTGATCAACGGAATAAAGACATATGCTGATTTACCTAACAGTAATCCGGCAGTACATGGTCTTTTGTTTAATGCAAGATTTATTCAAGGAATATTCGAGGATAAAAACCCTAACAACAAGGGAATCTATGATCGTTTTGGCAAAAAATTCGACTCAGAAAAGCACACGGATGAACTGATTGATCATCTGCCTGCTTGGTATGAAAAGGGAATTCGTGCCATTACAGTTGGCATTCAAGGCGGCGGCCCGATTTTTACTTATGATAATTGGAGCGTTATAGATACTGGTGCTTTTTCCAAAGACGGAAGGCAAATGGATGAAGGCTACAAAAATCGCTTGACACGCGTGATCAAAGCTTGTGATGATATCGGAATGATTGTAATTGTTAGCATTTTGTATCAAGCGCAATCCCGTTTGTTTCAAGATGGTGTTGCCATGATGGAAGCTGTCAGAACTTCATGCGCATTTTTGAAAAGTCTTCCGTATGATAACATTATCATTGAGATCGCTAATGAACATGATGTGGGAGATTTCACAAAGCACCCTATAATCTCCAGCTCAGAAGGGATGGGTACACTTGTCCGTTTGGCTAAAGAATGGGTAGACAATCGTTTTGCTGTTGGTTCCAGCGGCGGCGGTGGCTTATGGAAGAAGGAAATTGTGGATAACAGCGATGTCATTTTGGTTCACGGGAATGGGCTCCACCGAGAAGAATACTATCGATTTATTAAGCAAGTTTCGCGTTATGCACCGGATAAGCCGATCGTATGCAATGAAGATTCGCAATGCTTCAGCCGACTGGAGATATGTGAAGCAACGCATACGTCCTGGGGATATTACAATAACATGACCAAGCAAGAGCCTCCGGCTGATTGGTCAATTACCAAGGGTGAAGATGAATATTTTAGTCGTCGTCTTGAGCAACTGATTTACAAAAAGGAGGATTCGGAAAACGAATATTACCTCCAAGGCTTTGAAAAAGATATGGTCATCAATCATAAACGTTATGTAAAACTCGCAAGTTTGTATCCCGAGAAGATCAATTTTGTGGAGTTTTATGAGGACGGTCAGCTTTTGGATATACAGTATGAAGAGCCCTTTATGCTGTTTTCTAAGGATACATGGGAACAAAATGGCTATGTGATTGGTGAGATGGCAAAAGAATTTACAGCTGTGATCCATACGCATTCGGGTGAAATTATCAGAAAATCCGTTCAATTATACAAATCATAATTTCAAATTGCTGAAGGTATAAATTCCACAAAAATACTTTCAATTATCTTTTTGAAAATCTACAAAAATAACACAGTAATTTTTGCAAAATCTCTTGCAATTGGTGAAATTATGTGATATAATATATCTGTTATGTGCGCATTTATATTGTGCGTACCCTAACGGCCGCAGTCCTCTGCTAAGCTCTGCACGAATGTGGCTCGACCCTACTTAAATTTATTTCAAGGAGGAAGCCAAAATGGATCTTATTAAGGCTTTAACAAATGAGCAATTGAAGGAAAATGTACCCACTCTTAACGTTGGTGACACCATTAAGGTTCACAACAAGATCAAAGAGGGTAACAGAGAGAGAATTCAGCTTTTCGAGGGCACAATCATTGCCAAGAACGGCGGCGGAATTTCCGAAACCTTTACCGTAAGACGTGTTTCCTACGGTGTTGGTGTTGAAAAGACATTCCCTGTTCATTCACCGAATGTTGAAAAGGTTGAGATAGTCAGAAAAGGTAAGGTTAGACGCGCTAAGCTTTACTACCTCCGTGACAGAGTCGGCAAGAGCTCCAAGGTTAAGGAACAGCTCTAATCGACAGTTTATCAGCTTATTTATCGGGAGAATTTTTAATTCTCCCGATTCTCTTTTTTTGTTGATTTAAAAATCAATCCCAATAACCGCTTGTGTCCCGATGCTTTGTTATCATTGCCAAAGCCTCTCCCACTGGGAGAGGTGGCACACCGAAGGTGTGGCGGAGAGGGTTTTATAGCGAAAAGGTGCCCTCTCAGTCAGCTTCGCTGACAGCTCTCCCATAGGGAGAGCCTTGTGTACAACATCACTCGGGAGCATACAGTCTGGGGAACACAAAAGATAATTGGGAGTAAATTTATAAAATTACCGCATACGGTTTTTCCGTATGCGGTTTAATATTATAGAATTCAACGTTTTTTTGAAATAATGATAGCTGCAATCGAGGATGCGGCAAGGACAGCTACGCCAATAACGACAGTATCCGAGGTCGAGGGAGTGTCAACGGGCTCGTCGGAGGATGCAATAGCCGCTATCGCATCGTCAAGCGACATGGTGTCACCAAGCGACGGCGACGCACCAAGAATCAAGGGCTCATCCGCCAAAACAGAAACGCACAGCATGACACACAAAAGCACCGCTATACAGAAAACTGCACAAATCGGCTTTTTCACGATGTACGCCTCCCTTCGAAAGGATTTCTTGTATATATTGTACATCATCTTTTTTAGCTTGTCAATACCAAAACGCAATTTTTATAGCCGAAAAAGTGTATTTTTTAGTAGCATTAACACCAATTCGAAAAATTATTGTTGATTTTTTTGTCGAAATGTGTTATAATATACGAAAGTATTGCTGTTTATCATAATTTAGAATATATTTTTCGGAGAGATTTCTATGAAAAGCTTCAACATGAAATCGCATTCAAAATTTTTAATAACCGCCATTATGGCGGCTTGTATCTGTATATTTCTCGCAGTCACCGCCCTCGGAG
This sequence comes from Candidatus Flemingiibacterium sp., assembly GCA_045579745.1. Lineage (GTDB taxonomy): Bacteria > Bacillota > Clostridia > Oscillospirales > CAG-272 > Flemingiibacterium. Next base: position 11,523 of record JAZNMQ010000015.1, read on the forward strand.
CCGCAATCGAAAATAATGAGATCACCTCAATTGTGCTTAATAAATCGAAAACCGATCTGACGGTCGAGGTACGCCTGACAAAGGAGTATGTAAAGGAAAACAAATCGCAGATGCTCGGAATTTTCGAGTTTCTTCCCTATCAGTCAACCTCATCGATCAACACACTCGAGCCGATCAAAACCTTCAAGGTTGATGAAAAGATCAGCGTCAAGGTTCCTTATGTCACAAAAAACATGAACCGCCTGCACTCAAAATTCGTTATTGCCGCAGAGCAACCTGACGGAAGCTACAGCATTATCACGACAGCAAGGTACATCGATAATGCCGACTCTCTCGCCGACAATACCGAGCCCTATCCGACCACGAGCTCAAAAAAGGGCTTGCAGATTCAGCTTTTCGAGGATGCTCAGCTTCTCGGCGTTCAGCATACAATAATCAACATCCCGATAAACGAGTACATGCTTCGCGAAAGCTCCGATGCTTCGATGTCGTTTTTGTATAACGGTCAGACCTTCTACCTCGATAAAGCGAAGATTGCAAGACTCGACCACCGCGTCAAGACCTACACCGAGGCAGGAATCAATGTCTATTTCAACATGATACTGACCGCACCGACCGAAACCTCCATTCCGTCGCTCTACTGCGAGAATGTTTCCGATGATGCGGCACTCTATGCGCTCAATACCAAAAACGAAGTTTCAATGAAAAGCTTTCAGGCGTTTATGGACTACATGTGCGCAAGATACACCCGTGCAGACCACGAATACGGCTTTGTACCGAACATCATTCTCGGCTTTGAGGTAAACTCCAACCGCACATGGAACAACGCAGGACCGAGCGAAATGTCAAACGCTGTTTACTCCTACTGCACAGCGTTCCGGGTAGCTTATATCAGCATGGTATCGCATTACTCCGAGGGACGTGTCTATATCTCGATCGGAAACAACTTCAATGCCCCCTCAAGCACTCCCGATGCAGAGGGCGATCCGCTGTATGACTATCCCGCAAAGGAATTTTTGGATTTCTTCAACACAGCCATACAAAATTCCGGCAATATCCCGTGGGGCGTTTCAATTAACCCTTACGCCTCCGACACACAGCTTACCGATTTCTGGAACGACAGCTACGCCAAGGATGATTTTAACACGCCGTTTATCACGATGAAAAACATCGGCGTGCTGACCGATTATCTCGCGCAGGATGAATTCCTCTGCGACGGCGACAGACGAAGCGTTATCATCGGCGAATTCGGAATTTCGGGCGACCCGATCGATATGACCTCTATGACAATGCAGGCGGCGGCATATGCGCTCGCTTATTATTCAGCCGCGCAGAATGACGACATTGACGCATTCATATATCACCGCCACGTTGACCATTCGGGCGAGAATCGTTACTACGGCTTGTGGTCGTGCGAAAACGGAACCGTTGTTGAGCCTGCAAACAAAAAAACAATTTACAATGTATTCTCGCTGATCGACACCAATCAAAGCGAGGAAGCCACATCCTTTGTCAAGCAGACCGTCGGAAGCGGTGCTTGGGGGCTCTTCATGGACGACAAGGTGAAATACAAGGAATTTGTTGAACGCACCGTGCTCCCCTCGCTCAGCGTGCCTGCTTCGGAATTCGAGAAGGGCTATTCGGACAAGGTTTTGTTTGATCTGACTGATGGAAATCTTTGCGATTTTTACCCGTCGGACAGCGTTGAGTATGTTGAGCTCAGACCGCTCGGCGACACCTCAAAAACCATGCTTTACGCAAAGCTTTCGGGAGCTCCGGACTCATACATGGGAATCAGCAATTCGCTTAATGTTGAGGATGCACTTACCGATGCGCATTACATTACGCTGAGAGTTATGGTCAAGGCGCCTGCCGATGCAAGCGCGATGAATCTCATGCTCAGGCTTCAAAAAGAGGGCGACGCTGACGACAACACCGTTGTTTTCACGGGCGAAACGCCTATCATGATAAACCAATGGCAGGATGTCAGCTTCCGCATCAAGGATTTCACCTCGCTGACAAACGGCGATGCTGATATAATGAAGCTTTGGGTCCGCACCGCCGACGGACAATCAAGCGATGGCGAATACGGCATCTGGCTTGAGAGCATTACGGTCCACACTAAGGGTGGTCTATCGGTAATCGGTTGGATTCTTGTTATATTGCTCGTGCTGATTCTCTTGTCCGTAGCGGCATACGGCGCACTTTATCTTCGTGCACAGTATATCCGCGCAAAACGGCGCAGACTTCGCCAAGAAGCAGAATACCGCCGTCAGGAAATGCTTCGTGCTCAGGCAATGCAGCAGACGCGCGGAATGAATCCCCCGCCGTATTCCCGTAACCAGCAGAACGGTCAACCGCCATACAATCAAAATCAGAGAAACGGCTATTAAAATGATATGCGCCCCAAAAGACAAATGACTTTTGGCGTACCTGCGATAAAGTAGGTACGCCATTTTCACTTTGATAGTGAAAAAAACTCCCCAAACGTGATATTGAATTGATTTGTATTTTGTGCTACAATATAGTCAGAAAGAAGCGCGGCTTTCAATTTTTAATGAGAGGTATTCATTATGAAACTGAATATTGGAGAAACAATAAAGAGATTGAGAAAAGAAAGAGAGATCACGCAAGAAGAATTCGCGGAGGTTCTCGGAGTATCTTGCCAATCCGTTTCACGTTGGGAGAACAACTCATGCTATCCAGACATTGAGCTAATCCCGACAATTGCCGCGTTTTTTAGTATATCCACCGACAAGCTCATGGGTGTTGACGAAGTCGCAGAAAAGAAAGCCGTAGATCAGTATTTGAATGATTTCCAAGAGGCAATCAGCATTGGTAATATCGATGAGTGTATTCGTATTGCACGTGCGGGAGTTGCAGAATTTCCCAACAACTATGCTCTTTTGAACAAGCTGATGTACGCGCTTTTTGTTGCAGGTGATGACAGTGGAAACATTCCCGATTGGAAGGATAATATGGAAAAATACGATGCGGAGATCGTAGCACTCGGCGAGCGCATCATGAAGTATTGCAACGACACGCAAATCAAATTTGAAGCGACTGAACGCCTTGCATTCCACCACTGCGAAACAGGAAGAAAAAGTATCGGGCGTTCCATATATGAAACACTTCCTTCTATATGGAATTGCAGAGAAAGCGCAATTTGGTGGGCTCTGTCAGAGGAAGAAAAATTACCGCACACAAGAGATCTTATTGGGAAGGCTTATAATATTTTATCGAACACCCTTTGGGAATTGACGTATTTGGTTTCTGCCGAAGATGCTGCCAAAGTGTTTGAAAAAATATATATTCTAGATGATTTGATCTATGAAAACGATTTGCCCAATTATACGTGGCGTAACGCCAGATACGCTTGTTGCTATGCAAAATGCTTGGTTAAGCTTAATCGCTTTGACGAGGCAATCAAACAACTCGAGCTTTCTGTACGGTCTGCGATTTCCTTTGATATCCGCCCCGAAGAAATAAAGGGATACTCATTTTTATTGGGTGAGCGAGTTCGAAAAAGAACGGACTTTGAAACCGCTGACTCACGTCCGCTTCGCGAAATTCTTCGCGACAAATGGCTCGCAGATAAAGATTTTGATGCTATCAGAGATACCAAGGAATTCAAAGCGATCTTGGAACAATTGAAATGATTTTATGCCCCGCCTCACGCGGGGCTTCGCTTTTGTGTCCATAAAAGCAGTGCTTGTCAGAAAAAAGTAGACGGACTTTTGAGGCGTACAAACCAAAGGCTCCCTCCGGGAGGGAGCTCCCGACGATGGAAAACGCCCCTTTGGGGCGTTTTTCTATTCCACAGTCTGGTTTTACACTATTCTCGTAATTATAACCGCCTTGTCAAAAAGCATCATTTTGATGTACGAGAGATATTCTCTTATCATGCTCACATAATGGTGCCCGAATGATGGCGACGGCGATGAGCAGAGCTCCATCGGAAGTCCGTATCTCTGTGATAGCAGACCTACTCTCGGCATGTGAAATGAGGTCGAAATTCCGATAACATTTTTGCCTGCGAGCCCCTCACGTTCGATAAGCTCTTTTGAAAAGCGAACATTTTCGCTCGTCGAATGCGATTCGGATTCCATGAAAATGCGCTCCGATGCAATGCCCTTTTCTTCGAGATAGGTTTTCATTGAAAGCGCTTCGGGGATAGTTTCGTTAGCACCCTGCCCTCCGCTTACGACGCAGACAGCCTCGGGAAGCGCTTCGAGCAGCTCGTATGCGCTCTCAAGCCGATTTTTGAGCGTCAGGCTCGGTGTGTAGCCGTAGGTCCGACAGCCGAACACTAAAACCACGCAGTTCTCGCCGTTCCCCTCAATTACACCTGCAAGCTTCTCGGGCGTTTTGGCAGAATTAAAGCCTATATAGCACCAAAAAAACGCAACGGTCAGAATATAGAATATCATTAGAGCGGCAAAAATTATGTTCACCACATAAAACGCTCTGCCAAGAAGCCTGCGAAGCGAATTATAAAAAACAACAGGCAATGTCACGCAGGCAATAACAAGGACTGCAAACACCGCCATCCCTTGCGAATCCAGCCCGAATATGCAGAACATAAGATACACGCCGTAGTACAGCGCAATCAGCGCAGACGCTCCGAGCGTCAGTCCTTTTAGCAGTTTATTTTCTTTAACGTTCATTTTCACAGATCAGCTTGTCAAGATACGGATGCACGCAAAGCCCCTCGCAGATTCGTTTGTATTCGGCGAGCGCCTCAGCTTTTGATGCGTCGGATTTGCGGCTGTCGTATACGGCGCGTATCATAAGATTTTTCGGTGTTTCCTCGGGGTCGATAAGCTCGAGCGTTGATACTCTGTAGCCAACCGATTCGAGACGCTTGACGCGGAGCGCGTCGGTCGCGCAGTCGCAGAATTTCTGCTTGAGCATTGGATGGCGCAGAATGAAGTCAAATTCTGCTCTGAGCGGTGCCAAAGCTTCGGCGTTCTCACCCCTAGCTGGCTCTGCAAGCTGTTTTGAAAGCTCGTGATGACAGCACGGGGTCGACAAAATAATGCCCGCTCCCCATTTTACGGCATTGGCGAGAACGATATCGGTCGCGATATCGCACGCGTGAAGCGAGATCACCATATCGGGCTTTTCGGGCGGAATATATTCGTTGATGTTACCGCCAACAAAGCTAAGCGACGTGAAGCTCTGACGCTTTGCAACGGCGTTGCAGTAGTCTATAACATCTTGCTTTAAGTCAACTCCCCACATTTTTACCTCACGCTTTAAGATCGCCGTAAAGTAATAGTATACCGCAAAGGTAAGATAGCTCTTGCCGCAGCAAAGGTCGTAGATAACCGCAGGGCGGTCGGTGGGAAGCTTGTCCTCGACATCCCGCACGATCTCAAGAAAACGGTTGATCTGACGGAATTTCGCTTGCTTTTTATCGTGAATACGGCCGTTGGCATCGGAGATCCCGAGCTCGCGCAGAAACGAGATGTCGCGCGCGGCATTAAGTATATACTGCTTTTCGTCAGTCAAGGCTGTGAGCGCCTCAGGATTCCTTGCAAGCTTTCCCGAAATATGAATCGAGCCCGATTTGGAGCGTTTTATCTGTGCTTCTCCTGCTGTTGTAATAAGATTAGCCTGACGGTAATCCTCGCATATCATACGGCAGAGCTCCCCGATATCTTCAAGCGAAAGGTTTCTGTGATAGACCTTGTTGTCGGCTGTGAAGCGCTCGGCAAGGAGCTGCAGACTGCCGTCTTTTCTTTTATTTATCGTAACGACCTCTCTCTGCGTCGCCTTATCCTCGGCTAATGAGAAGATCGCTTTTTTGAGAACGCGCCTGCCTATTGCATCCGAAAGGAGCGCGTGTACAGCTTCATTTGGCATAATAATTATTATTACTTTCGCAAAGCGAAAGCTTCCTTTCTACGCGATGCGATGCATCGCATGGAATTCTGTGGGGGGGTTTGCGCAGTAAAGGACACAAAACCCAACGTGAAACGTTTTATCACGCAAATCATCTTAAAATACAGTATAGCACAGTCAGATAAAAAATTACAGCACTTTTTGTAAATTTTATTATCTGCCAAAACGCAACATTTTACAAATTATATGTTTATTTTCATGGCGGTATAGTGTATAATTTCTATATTACCATGTTTTGAGGTGAAACTAAAATGACAGGAAAAGGCGCATTAAAAGCCCTCTCCAAAGCGCTATTTTACTTTGCGATTTATTTTATTTCGCAGCTTCTCATTATACAAATTTTCTCGATCGGGGCATCAGTCTATGTTTTTGCTTCGAGCGACCCGTCGGAGCTTGTCGGTGCTGAGCTTGCAGGCTCGCTCGAGGAGATGACCGCGGAGGATTATCAGGCATACCTTCAGGCTTTGACAGTATCGGTGACCGAAAAGGTGCTCGCGATAACCTACAAATATTCTGTACACCTGACGGCGATATCGGGACTACTGACACTTCTCACCCTGCTTATTTTCTTTAAGCTTCGAAAAAAGCGCTTCACCGAGGAAATCACGCTTACAAGACTGAGCCCTCAAAAATGTCTTTGCGCATTTACGCTCGGAGCATCGCTGAATATTTTTCTATCGCTTGTAATGTCGATCATCCCATTCCCGACCTCGTGGATCGATGAGTATGTTGAAAGCACTTCAAGTATTTCAAACGAAACCTCAATATCGGCTTTGCTGATGATCGGTATTGCGATTCCGATCGTTGAGGAGGTTGTATTCCGAGGGCTTTGCTATACACGGCTTCGCCGAGGTCTTCCGATGCTTGCCGCGATGCTTATCAATTCGTGGTGCTTCGGCTTGGTTCACGGCACGGTCATCTGGACGATTTACGCCTCGTTGTTCGGCTTTATTCTTTGCTGGCTCTTTGAAAAATACAGGTCGCTTGCAGCCTGCATTCTGCTCCACTGCGGCTTCAATCTGTTTGGGCAGATTACCGCAATGACAAGCACTATTTCGGATTATGCGTTTTTCCTGCTCCTCATATCGAGCGGCATCGTGTCAATCGCGCTGTTTATACACATCCACCGAAGCTCAGAGTACAGAATTAAACTCGGAATGGCGGACGAGCAAAAATAATTTGCCCCAAATGTAATTTGCAGCAAAAATAATTTGCAGCAATAATAATTTGCTACAAAAATAATTTGCCGAATTTACAATTATCACTTGAAATACTCGCTGTAATGCGGTATAATTAAATAGTTAACATTTTTTTGGAGGATTTTACCATGACTTTATTACTCGAAGATGTTGTTGCACCGGGCAACACAGGTGCACAAGGCTTCACCACAATTATCATGCTTGTTGTCATGATTGCAGTTTTCTATTTCTTTATGTACAGACCTCAGAAAAAGCAGGAGCGCGAAACCAACGCAATGCGCAACTCGCTTGCAGTCGGCGATGAGATCACCACCATCGGCGGCATTATCGGCAAGATCATCAGCATCAAGGAAGAAACCGTTATGATTGAAACCGGCCGCGACGGCACAAAGATCCGCATTCTCAGAAATGCGATCAAGAGCGTTGACGTTAAAGCCGAGGATTGCTGACATAAAACATATTCACTCCTCATATAGATTATCAAAGAATTTATATGAGGAGGAATTATCTTGGCAAATACTAAGAAAAAGGACGAGTCGGCAGTAGTCGCTGAGCTTCCGCGCGCAGCTCTGAAGGGAGTCTTGCTTGGGATTGCTCTTGCGGCTCTGCTGATGCTTGTAATATCGGCGTTACTGCTGACAGCAACTGACCCTGAGCCCTTGATCGGCTGGCTTTCTGCGGCAACACTCCTTATCGGAGCTTTTGCCTGCGGCATCTCATCGGTGCGTGCTGACAGCTCACGAAGCGCGCTGACGGGTTTTGTCAGCGGTGCTTTATATGTTCTTGTTATGTGGCTGATCTCGCTGTTCTTCAGAGGCAATGAGTCGGAGCCGATATCGTCGCTCGGACTCGCGATAGGTTATGCGGCGTGCGTTGCCGCTTCATTTGTCGGAGGCTTACTCGCACGCGGCTCAAATTCCAAAAGAATGCGCCCTCGCGAGGGCAAGCACAGCCCGACAGCACTCGCAAGGCGTCAGCTTGAGCGGCATTAAGAGCACCTTGGGTGCATAATTAGGAATTCCCAATTACATTTTGTGTTACCCCTGATATTCGGCATATCGAAGCCTCCCTCCGAGAGGGAGGTGGCACGCGACAGGGGGTTCCCCGAAGCGAATGGAATGAGCTTTGGGGGTTCGC
>JAZNMQ010000016.1:0-15112 GCA_045579745.1 Candidatus Flemingiibacterium sp.
AGAAACAGCGCTATTTCTATCTTGCAAGCAAAGTATATCATTACAGTTAAGGGGAGAGTCAATAGGTTTTTGAAATTTTTTTTGATATATTTATTATACCATAAAAATATGTCTTTTTCAATAATATGAAATACATATTCATCGAGTCGCACCATCGCTTTCGGTGGTGAGTAAGTGCGCACTTACGGGCAAACAAAAAGCCTCCCTTGTATAAAGGGAGGTGGCACGGCGTAAGCCGTGACGGAGGGATTGGAAAAGTTGAAAACTATACCAAAACAACCCCTCAGTCAGCTTCGCTGACAGCTCCCTTTACACAAGGGAGCCGCCGGCTGTAGTCGTTCGTTCATCTGCTAAGTTGATTTAAAAACTGTCCTTTAGAACACAACGTCTTTTCACCTCGATTTTTAATATCAACACAATCTCATTTAATTGCCGAGCTTTATCGACCCCGACAGCTCACGATCCGCATAGATTTTATAGGATTTATACAAGGAATCGAGAGAGGAACGGGTGGTTACTGCATTTTGAACTGCATTGTAGGTCGCTTTTGAAAGGTGGCTGAAGCCCGATGAAAACAAATGCGAGAAATCAGACACCGCACTTTCGCAAATTATGCTAAGCATTGAGATCGAGCCGCTGTCGCGAAGATAATAGTTCATTCGCTCGTTTAAATATGTTTCGACAACATAATCGTGAGAAGCGACATTTAACGCTTCTAAAATGATTCCCGCGTTCTCGTAGCTGGAGGTTCCTGCAATCGCGCAGAAAACGGGAGCATCATTTGACAAGAGCGTAAGATAACTCTCCTGCTGATCGTCATATTTGGGAATGGGTAGTAATCCCCAAGAAACGTCACTGTCGGCATTGGAATCGATATAATCAAGACTGTCAATGCAAAACAGAAGCTCGCCGCTTAGAAAAATGCTCTGAACATCATCAGCTTTTTTATCTACAAAGGTTTTATCCTTGTAGATAAGATTATAAAGCGAATCGACTGCCGCCTTTGCTTTATTATCAATCGAATCATTGTCTAAATAATCCACAGCAGGAACTGCGTTTATCGAAGATGAGGTGTAGACAATTCCGTGTGATGTGGCTGCGATGTCGATCAGGGTTGATTTATCGTAGGCTGCGCCGATTCCACTTATTGAATCAACTCCCGAGCATGCGTTGATAGCAAATTCGCGGAGCTTATCCCATGTCCATTTGCCCTCGCTGACGAGCGTGTAGATATCATCCACGCCGCATTCCTTGATAAGCTCGCGGTTAAAATAAACTGCACTTAAATGGCTGGGATTGAAGTTGGCGTCGCCGAACACTGCATAAAGCTGATTGCCTGCGTAAGCTGACTCGATTATTGTCTGATTGTAATACTCAGCTGAGTAATCAGTATGCGGCAGACTGTTCATGTTAGCGAGGATTCCGCTTGCTCTGAATGCACCAACCTCGGATAATGGAATAGCTAACAGGTCAGCGTAATATGTTTCGGCGAGAACCGCTTTTTTTGCATCCTCCAGCATAGTTGCGGCGCTGACGGGATTTGAAATTATTACGGTGTTATATGCTTCCTCGACCGCACGCCTGCTGTCAATTTTTGCGGAATTCATGTGATCATCCGAGTCGGTTGGAAGTATTGTTTGCTGGTCGGTTGTTGCAATTATAATAGGCGCTTCGTTGAAATCGCGCTGTGGGAGTTCTTTCAACCGTTCGCGGGCGATAGTGCTGAGCGGAACCGGATCATCTGACTCCTTGTTTGGTGCCATAGAGTCGTTCGAGGTGCTGTCGGATGTAGATGCCTCGCCCGAATCGTTCTGATTCGTTTCTGTGTCGGCTTCGTTATTAAAGACAATAAAACCGCATGACGACTGAAAAACAAGCCCCAAAAGCAGTATTATAGCGAACAAACGCTTTTGTAATTTCATCAGTATACTCCGTGAAAAATAATATACATTTATTATAGTATTATCGGGAACAAAAATCAAGCTTTATACGTCAAGATTTACAGTATATACATATGAAATCGTAAATAATTTAAAGTTCAATCAGTTGCACCATGCCTCAACCCGATTAATTGTGAAGCCCTTTTCGGAGAAGTTTTTCTCATACTCGGTCATGATATTACCTGCGGCAAATTCGCTGTTGTGAAGGTCGTAGGTGAGGTTTTCAAGTCTGAAGCCCATTTCGCGAAATTCATCGAGTGAAAAGTCGAAGAGGCCGCGGTTGTCGGTCTTGAAGAATATGGCGCCGTCAGGCTTTAAAATGCGGCGGTATTGTTCGAGAAAGTTTCTGTGAGTAAGTCGACGCTTCGCGTGACCTGCCTTTGGCCACGGATCGGAAAAGTTCAGATACAAGCGATCGATTGAACCGTCCTTGAAAATATCCCACAGCTTTGCAACATCTCCGATTATAAAACGAACGTTTTCGAGCTCTGCGGCCTTGCATTTCTCCATAGCCAGCATAGCCACATCGGCAATTCGCTCAAGTGCGATAAGATTCGCCTCGGGATTTTGCGCAGCGAGCCCGCAAACGAATGCTCCCTTGCCGCATCCTATCTCAAGCCATAGCTGTCGATTCCCGTCGCGATTGAAGATTTCGGGAATGTTTTCGGCGGTTATTTGCGTATTTTGGATAAGCAAGTCGGAACAGGCGTTAATTCTTTCGGCTCCGTGCTTTTTTTTTCTCATTCTCATCTTGCATTTTGCCCCTTTGTTTGGTAAAATAGTATTAGGTCATATTTTTTAATCATACATTATGAATATTATAACATAAAATACCCCGCAATTGGAAGCCCAAATTCAAAATTTTTTCGGATTTTATTGCAAGGAGGATAGTTTATAGATGACGGATAAACAAACCTTTATATCAAACCTGAATTCCGCACTGCTTGCACGCGGAATATCGGATGTGGATATTCGTCCGTATCTTGAGAGGTTTGACAGATTTTACGAACGCATGGTTAATGAAACCGACGGAATTAATCCGGAGGCTCTTAACGATGTAGATAATATCGCCGACAATATTGCCGCGCAGATTAAAGAGCGTTATGATGATATAAAGAGCTTTGCTCAGCGAACAATGACAATGGATGCTGTAGCTCCCGTCAAGGATGACGATGAGGAGTACGAGGCTATCGAGGAAACAGCGCCGACGGGCTTGGTTCCTACGGATGAGGTGTCGGCTGAGCTCGAAGAGCTGGCAGAGGAGGAGCGCGGCACTGTAACACAAAGCAATATTCCAAACTATGTTGACGAGGAGTCCTCTCCGAGCAGCACGATGTTTTGGGTCCTTTTCGGTGTCAGCATTCCTCTTGTAGTACCGCTTTTGGCTGCGGCTGTTGGCATATTCGTTGCGGTATGGGCAGGCTTGTGTGCTCTGATTCTCGGATCTGTAGCCGCATTGATAGCAGTCGTTGCAGTTGGAACGATTTTATCACTCGTTGGAATAATATACGGAATAACACAGCTGTTTTCGGTCGTGCCGGTAGGCCTCTACGAAATCGGAATAGGCGTTGTATTAGCTGGCTTGGCGATGTTCACCGGTATTCTTTTGTATAATTTTGCGATACGTCTGCTTCCGTTCGTTATTCGTATGGTTGGAAGACTTTTTAGATATCTTGTAAAACAGCTTCGAGTGTTGTTTAATTATCTGAGAAGGGAGTGCGCTAAGCTTTGAAACCTATTTCGATAATCTTTTTAATAGTTTCTATTCTTCTGATTTTGGGCGGCTTTATGCTGGTTGGGGTTGCAAAGCAGATGGCGGCAGCTGAAGGAATCGAAATCGTCGACGTTATATCCGAGGAAACCGGCGAGCATGTATTCACATATGAATACGATGCCGATAACATAGCGAAGATATCTATTGATGTAAAAGCATCAAAGGTCAATATCATAGGAGGCGCCGCAAAGCCTTACATTGAGCTTGTAAATTTCGCTGAGGGAATGTATGAATTTTCAAGCGCGAACAGACAGCTTACGGTAAACAACAATTCGGACTATTCTACCTTTGAAGGGTGGACTACGGCATTTTTGAATTTCAAGGGACTGCGCAGTCTCGTTAATTATTATCAATATCTCGGGCTTGAGCGCGAAATAAATATATATATTTGCGACGACAAACCGGTAAATATCATTGATTGCAAGGTCGATAATGGGGCTGTTGATATCAGCGGAGCTCAAGCGGCGACCGATTATAACATTGAAATCGGAAACGGCGAGCTTTCCGTTGCGGGAGTTAAAACCTCATCGGCGCTGAATGTCAAGCTTGAAAACGGAAATGTAGAGATATCGGACAGCACTATAAGAAATGCGGATATTGATATTGAAAACGGCTCAATGTCAGCCAATGCTGAGATCATACGAATGAAGGTCGAAGTCGAAATAGGAGATGTAGACTACAGCACAAAGCACGGTGTTGACACTTATAACATAAAAGCTACTTCAAATGTGGGAAAGGTGTACTTTGAAGGAGCTGAGTATAACGGCGAGCTGGTGCTTACCAACAGACCTACAGACGATATGCTCGATATTGATGTCGGAGTGGGAGATATAAGACTGACAAGCATTCCGAACAATTGATCTATTTTAATTTATTAAAAAACAACCCGAATCAGTCTGAGCGAAACAGGCAAAAAATTAATATAATTTGTATATATGTAACAAATAATAATTCGAAATTTTGGGGATTTGCGCTCTTTCATTTTTGACAGAAATTTGGTACAATAGTAACGTACATTAGACTGTTCTAAGAGCGTCACTTATAGAAATAAGCTCAATATTTAGGAGGAAAAATCAAAATGGCAAGCTTATCATTAAAGCACATTTACAAGAAGTATCCGGGCGGCGTTACAGCCGTATCTGACTTCTGCCTTGAAATCAAGGATAAGGAATTTATCATCTTCGTAGGACCTTCCGGTTGCGGTAAGTCCACCACCCTTCGTATGATAGCAGGTCTTGAGGAGATCACTGAGGGTGAACTCTTCATCGGCGACAAGCTCGTTAACGACGTAGCTCCGAAGGACAGAGATATCGCGATGGTTTTCCAGAACTACGCTCTTTATCCGCACATGTCCGTATTTGATAATATGGCATTCGGACTTAAGCTTCGCAAGGTTCCCAAGGAAGAAATCAAGAGAAAAGTTGAAGAAGCAGCTCGTATCCTCGACATCACTCACCTTCTTGACAGAAAGCCGAAGGCTTTGTCAGGCGGTCAGAAGCAGCGTGTTGCGCTCGGTCGTGCAATCGTCCGTGACCCGAAAGTATTCCTTCTTGACGAGCCGCTCTCTAACCTCGACGCTAAGCTTCGTGCAGCGATGAGAACTGAGCTTACCAAGCTTCACAAGAGACTCGGTACCACATTTATCTACGTAACACATGACCAGGTCGAGGCTATGACCATGGCTACAAGAATCGTCGTTATGAAGGACGGTCTTATCCAGCAGGTTGATTCTCCTCAGAACCTTTACGATACTCCTTGCAATATCTTCGTTGCAGGCTTTATCGGAACTCCTCAGATGAACTTCATCAACTCGAAGCTCGAAAAGAAGGGCGAGGATGTTTACATCAGCTTCGCAGGCAACTCTATCAAGCTTCCGAGCGAGAAGGCAAACAACCCTGCCCTCAAGGATTACATAGGCAAGGAAGTTATCGCAGGTCTTCGTCCTGAGTGCATCCATGACGAGCCCATGTATCTCTCCAGCATGGCAGAGAGCGTTATCACATGCAACGTTGATGTAACCGAGCTTATGGGTAACGAAATCTTCTTGTACCTCGCAGCTGACGAAGAGCAGTCCCTTACTGCGCGTGTTTCCTCGCGTTCGACAGCAAGAGCAGGCGACCAGATTAAGGTTGCTCTCGACATCTCCAGACTCCATATCTTCGATAAGGACACCGAGAGATGCATCGTTCACTAATTTGTGAATAGCAAATAATATATCCGCCTCCGAAAAATTCGGAGGCGGATTTTTGTGCTTGTTTTTGTTTATAATCATTATTTTGATAAAGAACTCCGTTTGGCGAAATGCAACTAAATGAGCATATCGGAAGCGGCTTAGTTTTCAGAGGAAGCTTGTAACTTGGTTATTGTTATTGAATTTAAAATCGGGAGCACATAATCCGTTTGGAAGTTCTGGAAGCTGTCACCGTAATGCTCCCATAAATCAAAGCTTAACGATAGGGAGTCAGAATACTCCAAATGATAGAGATAACGTGTGGCATCGGGAAATACATAAACCTTGTATCCGGCGTACGAAATGCCGCTCTCAGTTTGCCCTAAAAAGGGAGAATCGATGTTATCGATCGAGCCGTGGTCGCCTGAGGCAATCTCGTCTGCAATCATCTCATGGGTAGTATTATCTCGGAAAATGCGGTTGCCAATTCGTTTTAATCCCTGCTCATCGTACAGAATGCCTCCCTCGTCATGATTCCACGATTCGGGAATGATAAATGAAACCTCAAATGCAGTCGGGATATCCTCGGAGAATGCGTTGTCGGCTTTGCTCGTGTAGGTTATCCAATTAACTGCACTTTCGTCGCCTGATTCGGAATTGATAGGCGATGAAGTATCAGAGGTCGATTCGGATGGCGTGAAATTATCGGTGGTTTCCAAATCTGAGCCGTTGTGGGATGAACAGCCAACGGCATAAAAGGCTAAAGCGAGCATTATTAAAACTGCAATTTTGCAGCGAAATCTGATTTGCGGCATAGTTATACCTCCAAGCTGTTGAGTGTGCGAAAATCTATATCATATGCGGACTTGTTAGTGAATAGCCTGCGTCGTTGATGATAACATATTCGATCATACTGCGTCCAATGCGATAAAATGACTGCATCATATGACGGGCAAGCGCAATGTCGTTGACGCTTGGAAAATTGTAATCACCTTGACGGATTATTGCAACTGCGATGCGGTCCACCTTTCGCCTTGAGGTGAAATCAAGAAGCATTCTCATATCCGAGGGGGATGGGTCAAGCTCGCGGTTGATAAGCTTTTCGATTTTCTTAATGTGCATAGCAGAATCGAATGCGGCGACCCAGGTTTCGGTTTGATCGATTTGCTTTATTTCGCGGACGAACAGTTTCGCTATTTCGTCCGGATTCGTGTAGCTTGGTGCAAGTCTGTTTGCATATGCTCCGCTGTTGATACGGCTTGAAGCGGCGCCCATAGCGCGTAGCATTAACGCTGTTTTGTCGCCTATACCCGAAATACTTTTCAGCTTTTCAGTGCTCGCTGAAAGCACGTCTTGTATATTGTTGTTATTATCATTCATCAGCATCACGGCTTGATCTCGGGTGTCGCGCATCCGAATGCCGTAAAACAGGAGTATTTCAAGCAAATCGCGATGTGAAAGCCCATAATCAACCGCGCTGAAAAGACGGTCGAACATTCGTCCTCTGTGGCCGTCGGCGCCAATAGGCTTTACCTTGCGTGTGCTTTTGGGAGGGGTGGAGATATCTGTTGTTTCAGATGCCATTTTAGCTGCTCCTTATGAATATTTCTTTTGCAAATATTGTATCATGCCGAAATGACATTTCAGACAGCATTATGTAAATTATTTGAAAAGCTTCTCGGCGATGTTGGTGCGGTCGATAATCAAACCGAGAATTATATAAATTACCGCGCTGAGTGACGCTTGGACCAAATTGAAAACAATCGATGCAAGCGGGACGGTGAAGCTGCTTGTAAGCAGGACTTCGTAGATATAATATCCGCCTACGCATATTAATCCTGCATATAGGGTGGCAAGCATATTTCTTGCAGATGTAAATTTCATGTGCCGTGGCGAAAAAACAACTGCCATGCAGGCTTTAATTATTACCGTTCCGGGCATCCAAATAATATAACCGGTTAAAGCATCTGCCAATCCTGCACCAATCGCACCTACTGCGCAGGCGTATGGAGTTGGAAGCACGACTGCGGAAATGTATAGAACAACATCTCCGATATGCACATATCCTCCCGGAAAAGGAATGCGAGGCAAATATGCGGTTGCAAGAAATATTAAACCGCAGAATACGGCTGAAAGAGTGAGCGTTTTTAGTTTTTTTGCGGAATTATTCATACTATTATACCTACCTTTTGTCAATGAGTTTATAAAGATTCTGCTCGAAGAGCAAGCCTTCGCGGCGCGGAGCGTCATATTTTGAGGTATCAGCAATGACCTCGTAGCAAATCCGAGCAGCAAAGCTTGCCGCTTCGTGAAAGTCGCTTCCTCTTAGGAGGCTTCCGAGCATAACAGATGCGAAAAAGTCGCCGGTTCCCGGATATCCGTGGTCGATTCGCGGAAAAATACTGACACATCTTTGCTTTGACGGTGAATCAAACGCATAAGACACCGTTGCAACCTGCATTTCGGGAAGCTCAATGCCCGTAACCGCGAGCTTTTTAACGCTCTTAAACATTGCCGACATTTTTCGCGTTAGCCGCTCCACCTCGGATAGAACTGAATCTATATCCAAAGCGGATAAGTCGCGATATTCCTCATCGCACAATATATATGCCTCGGTGAGATTAGGGGTGATAATGGATGCTTTTTGACAAAGCTCTCGCATGCGGCGGCACATATCGGCGGTATAGGTTTGGTATATTTTGCCGTTGTCGCCCATTACGGGGTCAACAATCACAAGCGCATTCTCGGAAAATTGGTCAATAGCTTGCGAAACTATATCGATTTGCGACGCACTTCCGAGAAATCCGGTGTAAATTGCATCAAAGTTAAGCCCGAGCCTCTTATAATGTGCAAGCGCAGGCGACATTGTTTCGGTTAAATCAAAAAATGTCATATCTTCATAGCCGTCGGTCTGCGTCGAAAGCAATGCCGTGGGAAGCGGAACTACCATTGAGCCCAGAGCTGACAGAGTTGGCAGAATTATCGACAAAGAGCATCTTCCAAGGCAGGAAAGATCATGTATTGCCAATACTTGTTTGGTTGTGTTATGAATCATATTATCAACTCCCAATGTGATATATAAATTTTACACCGAAAACAGCATAAAAACAATACCCAGATTGAGAAAATGTTTTGATACCAACCAAAGCCAAAAAAGAAAGTGGCTGTCGCATAAAGCGACAGCCATGTGAATTTAATTATTACCAGCCGAGTATCTTCAAGTAGTCGCGTGACATCTTGATGTTCTCGAGCGGAGTTTTGCCCATTGAGGGCTGGTCCTGCTCGACTACTACCCAGCCTGCACCTGCGCCAACAGACGCCGCGAGGAGGTCGGGAACATTCTGATTGCCGAATCCGACCGGACGGAATTCAAACTTACTCGGCTTTTCAGCTTTTTTATCAATGCCGATAAGCTCATACATGTTCTCGGATTTGCTGCCTGCGAAATCCTTCAAGTGAACGATTGGAGCTCTGCCGCTGTACTTTAATACATACTGAGCGGGATTTTCGCCGCCGACGTTTACCCAGCAGGTGTCGATCTCGGTTTCGAGGAGGTCAGCGCCGATAAGCTCATAAATAAGGTCGAGGCCGTACTTGCCGTCAATCTTATTAAACTCAAAGTCGTGGTTGTGATAGAGCAGAGTCATGCCGTACTTCTTAGCAAGCTTGCCAATCATCTTCATATCTTCGATGGTTTGCTCAAAATTAGAGCCGCCGGGGCGTCTTTCCTCAATAACATAGGGAACGACGATGAATTTGCATCCGATTTCGGCGTATGCCGCAACGGTTTCCTCGGGAGTTGCCACGAGCTCGTCAATCGGAACATGAGCGGAAATCGGAACAAGTCCAACCTCAGCGCACATAGCCTTGATATCAGCGGGCTTGTTGCCATAAAGTCCTGCGAACTCAACACCATCGTAGCCCATTTTCTTGACCTCGATGAGAGCTGCCTTCATGTCCTTTTCAACATCGTTACGGATCGAATAAAGCTGTACTGCTACCGGAAGTGCCATGATTTTTTCCTCCTAAAAGCTATTTAAAAAATTTTGTTATATTAAGCGTCGAGAAATAATCCTCAGGTGTTTCAGCTCTGCGGATCAGCTCGGTAGAGCCGTCCTCTTTGAGCAGAATCTCTGCTGAACGGAGCTTGCCGTTGTAGTTGTAGCCCATCGAGAAACCGTGCGCACCTGCATCGTGGATGGCAAGGATGTCGCCGATATCTATTTTCGGAAGCATGCGGTCAATCGCGAACTTATCGTTGTTTTCACAAAGACCGCCGGTTATGTCATACTTGTACTCGCAGGGCTCGTTTTCCTTACCCATGACGGTTATATGATGGTATGAGCCGTACATTGCAGGGCGCATGAGGTTAGCCGCGCAAGCGTCACAGCCGATGTATTCCTTATAAATGTGCTTTTCGTGAATAGCCTTGGTTATAAGCAATCCGTTTGGAGCTAACATATATCTGCCGAGCTCGGTGAAAATAGAAATATCACCAAGACCCTCGGGAACGAGAATTTCCTCATATACCTTGCGAACGCCTTCGCCTATTACTGCGATATCGGCAGGCTCCGCATCGGGAAGATAGGGCACGCCTACACCGCCGGAAAGGTTGATAAACGAGAGCGAAACGCCGGTTTCGCGCTTTATATCAACTACCAAACGGAAGAGCACGCCTGCAAGCGTCGGATAGTACTCGTTATTTGTGTTATTGCTTGAAAGGAATGCGTGGATTCCGAAGCGTTTTGCGCCCTTAGCCTTGAGTATTTTATAGGCTTCGATGATCTGCTCGCGAGTCATGCCGTATTTTGCCTCGCTCGGGCTGCCCATTATTTGAGTGCTGATGCGGAAATCTCCGCCGGGATTGAATCTGCAGCAAATTGTTTCGGGGATGTATCCGATGGTTTTTTCAAGAAAATCAATGTGTGTAAAATCATCCAAATTGATAATTGCGCCAAGCTCGGCAGCCTTGACGAAATCCTCAGCGGGAGTTGCGTTGGATGAGAACATAATATCGTCATTCTTGAAGCCGACCTTTTCACTCATGATGAGCTCTGTCAGAGATGAGCAGTCGGCTCCGCAGTTTTCCTGCTTTAAAATATCAAGAAGCACGGGATTGGGTGTAGCCTTGACTGCAAAATATTCCTTGAAGCCCTTATTCCAGGAAAAAGCGGCGTTCAAAGCTCTCGCGCGTGCGCGAATGCCTGCTTCATCGTAAAGATGGAACGGCGTTGGATATTGCTCAATTATTTTTTCAAGCTGTTCTTTTGTAACAAATGGTGTTTTCAACGATTTTCACTCCTGTGTCAATAGAATCTATTCATAATTATAGCACAGAGAAAAGAGTATGTCAAATACAATAATGTGAATTATTTAAAAAGTTTGATTTTATTCGGAATAACTGTGAAAAAATATATCTGAAAACTATTGACAATATTATGAAGTTGTGATACAATAAGAAATTGGTATAGGATGCTCGCAACGCGAATATCCTCTCCTTGCCGAGTGCAAATTTTTGAGGCATTCGGTCTTATGTCCATGAGGAGGTGTAACAAAAATGGATAAAATTTATTCCTACGAAACTCTGTTTATCGTTGATGTGCAGCAGGGTGAGGACGGTGTAAAGGCACTTGTTGAAAAGTTCACAGGCCTTATCGCCGCTAACGGAACAATCGAATCCGTCGATGAATGGGGCAAGCGTAAGCTCGCATATCCGATTAACGACCTTAGCGAAGGATACTATGTTCTTGTAAACTTCAAGAGCGCTCCTACCCTTCCGCTTGAGCTCGAGCGTGTATTCGGAATCACAGACGGTATTTTGCGTTCCATCGTCATAAAGCATGACGAAAAGAAGCTCGCTAAGAAGGCTGCAAAGGCTGTAGCGGCTCCTGCAGCAGAAGCTACCGACGCTGAATAATTAAACTATTGATGGAGGAACGCGGCAATGGCAAATTTTAATATGAACAAAGTCATTCTCGGCGGACGTCTTACGGCAGAACCCGAGCTAAAACAGACACCGAGCGGTGTTATGGTGCTCAGCTTTTCCATTGCGGTGAACCGCCGCTTCGCTTCAAGAAGCGAGGATGGACAGAATGCTCAGACCCAAGCAGATTTTATCAACTGCGTGGCTTGGCGTGACAGAGCGGAATTTATCTCAAGATATTTCCACAAGGGTTCATCGATTTGCATTGTCGGACAGATTCAAACACGTTCTTGGACCGATCAGCAGGGCGCAAAACGCTATGCTACCGAGGTTGTAGTCGATGAATCATATTTCGTCGATTCCAAGGGCGACAATCAAGGTTATCAGCAAGGCTCGCAAGGCTATATGCCTTCGACATACGGTACACCTGCACCGCAGTATTCAACGCCAGTCGGACAGGCTCCGACAACACAGAGCGGCTCCGCGCCTCAGTTTGAAGTTCTTGAGGGCGACGACGAGCTTCCGTTCTGATTTTAATAAAGGAGGTTTCATAAAATGGATAGAGAGAGAACCGAAAGAGAAGCTTCTAAGCCTTACCGCACCGGTATGCGTAGAAGAAAGAAGGTTTGCCAGTTCTGCCAAGACCATATCGACGAGATCGATTATAAGGATGTTGCAAGACTGAGAAAGTATATCAGTGAGCGCGCTAAGATTTATCCCAGAAGAATTTCCGGAACCTGCGCAAAGCATCAGCGTCAGCTGACCAGCGCAATCAAGCGTGCACGCCATGTAGCGCTTCTGCCCTACATCAGCGACTAATTTCAAAACTCAAGACGCCACACGGTATTCCGTGTGGCGTTTTTCTCAATATAAAAACAACTGCGCGAACATGTATGCACAAAAAAGAAACAGCGATATATTTCCGCCGCAAAGAAGTAAGAAATATCCTGCGAACAGCCATAAAATGACTAAAAAGCTTGCTGAGATAATTGATAATATAAAATAGGCGTGATTCGGTGAAAGATGGTTGAGGATTATTTCGGCGATAAAACCACCGTCAAGCGTACGTATCGGCAGAAGATTCAGTATGGCGAGCGCTAAAGAGCAAACAACAAAAAAGCTTGCTGTGAGCGAACGCAGTTGGATCAGCATGATAACACCGGCACTTAAAAGGTTAGCTCCTGCCCCGGCTGAATAAACGCCAGCCGCACGAATCCCACTGAGATTTATCGGTATGCTGCGTATTTCTGCCCCAAATAAGGTGATTTCTATTTCTCGAATTTTTATTCCACAGAGCATCATGACAATAATATGCCCAAGCTCGTGACATAGCGCGGCAATAAACGGTATGAGCGCAAGCGTGCTGCCATCCAGAAGAAGCAGTAAAATCGCAAGAGCGGACGTCAGAGGGGATAATTTGATTCGAGGCAATCATTCAGCGGGGGCAACAATGATTGGATCCAACAGCTCGTATGAACGTGGAGGCGAAGAGGGAACCGATGCGGTAAACACGCTGTCACGCGAATTGAGATTTGCTGCTGAATATTCGCTGATTGCCGATGCCTTTGGTGAGGAATAGGCTGCAAGTTCTGAGAGGGACACCGCAATTTCTCCGCCTCCCACGACGTGCAAATTATACGCTAAAATCGCACCCGAGATTGAAAAAAGTGCTACAGCTAACATAACCGTATCGATCTTTCGCTGCAAATGCTTCATAATAGTTCTCCTTGAGAATTTGTCTTGATATAATATATTATCAAGTCTGCAGCTTTATGACGAGCTTGACAAAACACGCCCACAGTGGTATAATCTTTATTATGTTAATCTATCAGGAGTAAAAGATGCTAACAACAAAAACACCGATTTTTATTAGAGATAAAAGTTTTTATAAATTAGCATTAAGCCTTGCGTTGCCTATGACGATTCAAAATGTTATGCAGCTGCTGTTAAACATGATGGATACGGTAATGCTCGGTCAGCTTGGCGAGAGCTCGGAGGCTGTTATATCAGCGGCGAATATTGCAAATCAACCGTATTTTGTTTTTTCGCTTTTTCTTTTTGGAATGGTAGCCGGTGCGTCAGTATTGATTGCACAGTATTGGGGAAAGAACGATACTGATACGATTAATTCAATAGCCGGAATAGCAATGATAGCCGGCCTTGCTGTTGGCGGAATATTTGTTGTAGTCAGTGCACTCTGGACGCCGCAGATTATTGGCTTATTCACAAACAGCGATGAGATTATAAAACTTGGCACGGAGTATATGCGCATAATCCTTGCATCATATCTGTTTGTATCATTGACAAGTCTTCTTAACGGAGTTATGCGTTCGACCGAGCGTGTTACGATTGCACTTGTTTCAAATACAACAGCAATTCTTCTGAATATTCTGCTGAACTACATCCTGATATTCGGAAAATTCGGTTTTCCGGCGCTTGGAATACACGGCGCGGCGATTGCGACATTGATATCTCGCATCATAGAATTTGTGATGGTTCTTTTCTATGTGAAATTTATGGAGAAGGGCATCCGATTGAGCATTCGAAGGATGCTGAAAATCAATAAATCGCTTGTAAAGGATTTCGTTAAATACAGCCTGCCCGTTGTGATCAATGAAACTGCTTGGGGACTCGGTATAACGCTTCATTCCGCGATTATAGGCAACATTGGCGAGGAGGCGTATGCTGCGTACACGGTCGCAAATATTATTGAACGCATCGGACTTCTTGCGTCAATCGGATTTGCAAACGCTACGCTAATAATTATCGGCAAGGAGATCGGAGCCGGACGCCGCGAAAATGCTTATCCGTATGCCAAAACCATGCTTGCGCTTTCAACAATCCTCGGAGTTGTGATGTCGGGCGTTGTCATGCTGATACGCCAACCGGCGGTCGAACTATTCAACGTATCTGCCGAAACAAAGCTTGCGGCGATAAATATTGTCGCTGTGATGGCTGCTGTTATTCTTGCAAAGAGCTTTAACACTACGGCTATAGTCGGCGTTGTGCGCGGCGGTGGAGATACAATTACGGCGATGCTGCTTGACTTTGTTATGATGTGGTGCTTTGCAATTCCTCTCGGAGCGATTATGGCTCATGTTGTTGGGCTTGAAGTGTGGTGGGTATACGCTTGCCTTATGGGAGATGAAGTTTTTAAGCTTCTGATTTGCTTTCTGTATGTTCGAAGCAAAAGGTGGATATTCCGGCAAAAATAAAAAGATGCTTACGGTTTCTTTTAGCATGCGGCACTATACGCTTTTGATGGACGTTGTGCGCGAAGTCGACCCTGATGCATTTATAACCAT
>JAZNMQ010000017.1:0-18048 GCA_045579745.1 Candidatus Flemingiibacterium sp.
ATCAAGAGTTAGTCCTGCCACCCTCAAAAAGAACCTGGCGTTGATCAACGCCAGGCCTAAAAAAGTTTTAAATTACAATAATCCTTTGGATTTATTTCAAGATTCTATCAAAAAGTGTTGCACTTAGCTTGACAATTCATCATCGGTATGCTTTTTATGCTTTTTTGAGCTCGTTTTCGAGCCAGATCGCACCGTATTCAAAGGCTTCTGCGAAGCCGGTTTTTGAAGCGAATTTTACTACCTTTTTATCTTCCGTGCTTTGAATCTGGATAAGTATCTGGTCCGGAATCTCGGAACTACCAACCTTTTTCTTGCTCATAATACCGAGAACGAGGACATACTTATCGTTGGGGTCGCCCCAGCACAATTGCTCGCCTTGACGCACGAGCGGCTTCCCGAGATACATAATATGTTTTGCATTCGTTGATGCGTTGCTCATCGTTATATCCTCCATTATTTTTAATCAGTTACATAAATTATATCACATTCAATCGGTAAATTCTACAGACAAATTGTAAATTATATTAACAAATTCAAAAATGAAGATGAAAAATATGGATAATTTCGTTTAATAATTGACAAGAAGCACTTTTTGTTCTATAATTAAACATATATGCTAATAAATACACGAGGTAGGATAATGCTAAAAAATCCCCATGCTTCAGTTGCGATTTTGCTCGCAACGGTAATTCTTTCAACCACTTTCTTAATGACCGCATGCGCAAGCGAAAATTCTGCAGATACAACCGACGAGTCAACGTCAGCAAAGGATACAGAGCCATTTAACGTCGAAACGGTTGTACCCGAAACTACAGAGCCGCTTCCTACCGAAACAACCGAGCCTCCCGTCGAAACCATGACTCCTCCCGAAACTACTGCAGAGCCCGAAATAGTTGAGCCGGAGTTTGTAAATCCGCTGACCGGACTTGAAACGGATGTCGATTATTCGGATCGCAGGCCGGTTGCAATAATGATAAATAATATAGAGGTTGCAACTCCTCAAGAGGGCGTTTCGTATGCGGATATAATGTACGAATGTATAGTAGAGGGATGGCAGACCCGCTTGATGATGGTCGTATCGGACTACGAAAGCCTGCCGGTTGTCGGCTCGGTTCGCTCCTCAAGAGAATACTACCTTGATTTTGCCGCAAATCATAACGCTATTTATATTCACGCAGGCGGAAGCACTCAGGCGTACGCCGAGATAGAATCGCGTCAGGTTGACAATATTGACGGTGTGAATCGCACGACCGTCGGAAATAGGAGCTTTTACGTTCCCAACGTTTTTGTAAGAGATGAAAACCGCAGACAGAAAATGGGATATGAGCACAGCCTTATGACCGAAGGAAAAAACATTGCATCAGGCATAAAATATTGCAAATACGATACGAAGCTCAAAGAAAACTTTGATTCTCCGCTCGATTTTGTAAGCTTCGGTGAGGAGCGGGTACCGTCAGACGGTGACGCGACCTTCCTGAAGGTAACGTTCTCGGGCATACATAAGCCGTACTTCAAGTACAACGCGGATGAAAAGGTTTACTATCGCTGGCAGTTCACCGATAAGCCGCATATAGACAACACCGCGGATGTTCAGCTTTCATTTACCAACGTTATAGTTCTGTATCTGCCGACAGTATCGACAGGTGACAAATATAACCATTTTGACGTGACGACAACCGGTGAGGGCGAGGGCTATTACCTCAGCTTAGGCGGTTATGAGAAAATTACTTGGAAGAAAACCGGCGAGGATCAGCCATTAAAGCTCTACGACGCAAACGGCGAGGAGCTGCTTGTTAATCGCGGTAAGACATTCTTCCAGATCTGTACGGAAAAAATGAAGGCTACAACAGAGCTTAATTAAGCGAAAACGACGAGGTTGCCGCAGTCTGCGACAACCTCGCCTCAGATTTATTTTGATTTTGTCCGAAGCTGTTCGCGGATCAACAGTCGGCGCAGAGCCTTTCCGTTAAACGGAATGAGCGGATAAAGATAGTTTCTTCTGCCGTTTACGGTTTTGTTCGTTGCGACAAGTATTGTTATCAGAATCAGTCCGCCGATATAACCTGCAAGCCTAGCCAATGCCGTGGTAAAGAGTAACAGCATACGCATAAATTTGAATGCGTATCCAAGCTCATAGCTCGATTGGGTGAAGTTTGCGATAGCGACAAATGCCATGTAGACGATTACCTCAGGAACGAACCATCCGATCTGAACCGCGAAATCTCCGAGTATAAGTCCGCCGACAACTCCGAATGTGTTGTTAAGCGAGGACGGGGTATTCATAGATGCAAGCTTTAGTCCGTCAAGCGCAAATTCGATTATGAAGAGCTGCAGGATGATCGGAATGTTTGCCTTTGAATCGAGAATTATAAATGATAGCCAGCTCGGCACGTATTCGGGATTCGAAACAAGCAGATACCATGTTGGCGTCAGAAAGAGCGTCAGAAGAAAGACTGCGTATCGTAAAAGGCGCAGGTATGAGCCTGTCAGAGGCGGGAAATAATAATCGTCAGTTTCCTGCATAAAGTCGAATAAACATGTCGGAAGCAGTATAGCCTCGGGCGAAGTGTCACATAGAATTATCACGCTTCCTTCAAGCAGATGAGCGGCAGCCGTGTCGGGGCGCTCAGTGTAGCGGAATTTCGGGAACGGGTCGTACCAGCCACGATGAATCAGGCATTCGGCGAGGCTTTGCTGACCGAGTGTCAGCGCGTCAACATGAATGCTCTTTAACCTATCTCTGAGCTTTGCGACATATTTTTCGTCAGCCGTTCCGTCGATATAACTGAGCACTACATCTGTTTTTGATGTTTCGCCAATCTGAAACCGCTCAAAGGTCAGCCTTGGGTTTCTGATCCTGCGCCGTATAAGCGTGGAGTTGAATTTGATCGTTTCAACAAAGCTGTCGTGCGCACCCCTCAGAACACGGTCGTTTTCCGATTGGTTGATTGAGCGGGTTGGATAGAAACGAACATCCATGATGATGCCTACTGCGCCAAAGCAGTCAAAAATAATCCCCATAGTTCCGCTTAAAACGGCTGTCACGAACTTGTTCATGTCAGTTTCTACGGATGCCTCGGTGTGCGGAAGATATTTCGCCGCGACCAATGCGACATCCTCGGGTGAGCTCATTTTATCAAGCTCGGCAAGATAGATTAGAAGTCTGTCAACCGTAGCCTGCTGAACGAAGCTGTCAATGAAATATAATCGCGCCGAATGACCTGCAATTATACGCTCGCGCCCGACGAAGTCATAGTTTTTTCCGATTCCGAACAAGCTGTCGAGCGTTTTTACATTTTCGGAATAGCTTTCGCTGAAGGTGTTAGTTTGCATTGATTTGACCATCCTGATTTTTCTGAGTGGAATCTCAAATTATCTGACTTAAAAATCAGCCGCAGTCAACGGCGCTCATATTTTGTAAATTGCTCTGAGATTTCCTTTATTAGTAACAGTATCTCCCGAGTGACAGTATTATTACATCCCAAAATATTCAAGTATTCCGTTGTATATGCCGAGAGCGAAAAGGTCAGGCTGGTTATTCATCAACGCCGCATCCTGCGGGTTTGTAATATATCCCATCTCAATTAAAGCTGCCGGCATTTGTGTTCGGCGTAAAACATATAGCGACGGTCTTGCAAAGGTGCCGCGGTTTTGAAGTCCGGTTATAAGCGAAAGCTGTGCGGCGACATCCTCTGCAAGCCTGAATCCATCTCCGTATGAGCTGTATGCGTAGGATTCAACGCCTGAAGCAGACGGATTGCGAAAAGCATTCGTATGTAAACTCAAAAAAATATCAGCACCCCATTCATTTGCATCGCGAACACGCGCGGAAAGCGATGATGCGTTAGATGTCCCGAGCTGTTCGGTGGGGGTGTTGCGAGAAAGACGGGCTTCAAAATTCGGATTGTTGTTTAAAATATCCGCAAGGATGACACCGATGCGATAGGTGATGTCCTGCTCGCGAAGTCCGTTCCCCTCCGCTCCTGCATTGGGATTGACGGGATTGTGCCCTTGGTCTATATATACTTTTGGCATGAGTTACCTCCAAAGTAAGTTTTAATAACGAGGATAATCGGTATGAAAGAAATAAAAAGAATACTGTCGTTCACGCGACGTGCTGTGGACGATTACAATATGATTGAGGACGGCGACAGGATAGGAGTCGGCATATCCGGCGGAAAGGATTCTCTGACGCTGCTTTTTGCACTTGCCGAGCTTCGTCGCTTCTACCCGAAGAAATATGAGCTTGTTGCGATAATGGTGGACATGGGCTTTGAAGGGATGGACGTGTCGGAGATATCCAAGCTGTGCCAGGAGCTTGATGTGCCTTTTGTTGTGGCTCATACACAGATAGCCAAGGTCGTCTTTGATATCAGAAAGGAAAAGAATCCGTGCGGCTTGTGTGCGAAAATGAGGCGCGGCGCCCTGCATGACGAGTGCAAGCGTCAGGGCTGCAACAAGCTTGCTCTCGGACATCATTTCGATGATGTTGTCGATACATTTATGCTCAATCTTTTCTACGAGGGAAGACTCGGCTCGTTTTCTCCCGTTACATATCTGTCGAGAAAAGAGCTTACAATGATTCGCCCTCTTTTATACGCGCAGGAGAAGGATGTTCGCTATTTCGTAAATCGTCACCCGCTTCCTATAATAACCTCACCATGTCCTGCTGACAAAAATACCGAGCGTGAATCGATGAAGCAGCTCCTTATTAACCTCGAGAGAAATAACAAGGGACTTCGTCATCGCATATTCGGCGCGCTCCAAAAAGCAGGAATTGATGGTTACCGTGAAACAAAAATGATGAAGTTCCCCGATGATGAATAAAAAAGTTACATAAAATACTTTATTTTTTACATAATTTGTGGTATACTATTTTGAATGAATATCTCTAATATATAATACGGGGTTTTTATAAATATGTGCGGATTTGTTGGCTTCTCAGGGAAGCTGGAACGCAAAAAAGAAATACTTAATAAAATGATGGACCGTATAATTCATCGCGGCCCTGATTCAATGGGCGAATTTATCGATGAAGATGTTGCGCTCGGCTTTCGCCGACTGTCAATAATAGACCTTGACGGCGGTTCTCAGCCTATGTATAACGAGGATGAGAGCGTTGTTATCGTCTTTAACGGTGAGATTTATAATTTCATGGAGCTGCGCGATGAGCTTGAAGCAGACGGGCATGTGTTTAAAACGCGCTCAGACACAGAGGTTCTCGTTCACGGATGGGAAAAATACGGCGAGAATCTTGCAAAAAAGCTGCGCGGAATGTTCGCGTTTGTGCTCTATGACAGAAATAAGAAGCAAATCTACGGTGCGAGGGATATTTTTGGCATCAAGCCGTTTTATTATTATCGCACGGCAGACGGAAGCTATCTTTTTGGCTCGGAAATTAAATCCTTTCTTGAGCATCCGAGCTTTGATAAAAAGCTAAATAAGCGTGCTCTCAGACCTTATCTTACATTTCAGTATTCATCGCTTGACGAAACATTTTTTGAGGGCGTGTACAAGCTTGCTCCCGCGCACAGCTTTTTGCTGAAGCTTGACTCGGGCGACACTATTCATGCAAAGCGGTACTGGGATGCCGATTTTACGGAAATATCGGGCGATTTCGAAAAATATGTGGATTCAATTGACAAAACCGTTCATGAATCGGTCGAAGCTCATCGAATCAGCGATGTCAAGGTCGGCTCGTTCCTGTCGGGCGGTGTCGATTCGAGCTATATTACGGCTTGCCTTATGCCCGATAAAACCTTTTCCGTCGGTTTTGCTTATGATAAATTCAACGAAACCGATTATGCAAAGGAGCTGTCGGACAAGCTCGGAATTGACAATTACCGCAAGCTTATAACTGCCGACGAATGCTTCGAGGCATTCTCCGATATTCAGTATCATATGGACGAGCCTCAGTCGAACCCGTCATGCGTTCCGCTGTATTTTCTTGCAAAGCTCGCGCGTGAGCATGTAACGGTCGTGCTTTCGGGAGAGGGCGCGGACGAGATATACGCGGGCTATGAGTGGTACGATGAACCTCCGATGATGCAAAAATACAAGCGCATTCCAAAGTTCCTGCGAGTTGCTGCAGCAAATATCGCGAAAAAGCTGCCGTATTTTAAGGGGCATGATTTTATAATCAAGTCAAGCGGTAATCCCGAGGATTACTTCATCGGTCAAGCTATGGTATGGGAAGAAAAGGATGCGCTGAAGATTCTGAAGCCCGAATACTGTGGCGGACCGTCGGTGAAGGAAGTGACGGCGCCCATTTACGCGCGCGTTAAGGATAAATCGGAGCTTGACAAAAAGCAATATCTTGATATCAATCTATGGTTGCCCGGAGATATACTTCTTAAGGCTGATAAAATGTCTATGGCAAGCTCGCTTGAGCTTCGCGTACCGTTCCTTGACAAAAAGGTGATGGAGCAGGCGCAGGCGATTCCTCATGAATACAAGATCAACGGTAAAAATACCAAGTACATTTTCCGCAAGGCGGCAAATCGCACGCTCCCTGATGAATGGGCTGACCGCCAGAAGATGGGATTCCCGGTTCCGATACGCTATTGGCTTAAGGAAGAAAAATACTACGAGCTTGTAAAAGCAATGCTTACAAGTGAAGAAGCGGGGCAGTTCTTTGACACGGATGGACTTGTAAAGCTGCTTGATGAGCATCGCGACGGCAAGGCAAACAACGGACGGAAAATCTGGACGGTCTACACATTTCTTGTCTGGTACCACAGATTTTTCGTGCTTGAGGACTGATTTAGAATTATAAGGCATAAATATTAAGGAAGCAGAATATGGAAATGAATATAATTCCCGTGCTTCTCGGAGCGGACCTCAACTGCTACAATGTTGCAAGAGCGTTCCATGAGGAATACGGCGTTACCTCCTATGCGTTTGGACGATACGCAATCGGAGCGTCAAACTATACACGAATAATTAAATTCACCTCCGTTGAAAATCTCGACGATCCCGAGATAATGGTGAATACGCTGCTCGATTTTGCAAGCAAGCATGAGGGAGCAACGCTTATCGCCTTCGGCTGTACCGATGATTATGCGTCGATGCTGATACATCACGGCGATAGACTGCGTCCGCGCTATATCGTACCTTATATCGGTGCAGAGCTTTTTGAAAGGCTGGCGTATAAGGCGAATTTCTACGAGGACTGTGTTCGGCATGGGATTCCGTACCCCAAAACTGCAATTATTACGCCGCAGTCCGACCTTGAAACGGAGCTTGATGAAGATAGCCTCGGCTTTTCCTACCCGCTGATTATTAAGCCGTCGGCAAGCGCTGTATATTGGAAATATCCTTTTGAGGGAATGAAAAAGGTGTATACCGCAGCCTCTAAAGGTGAAGCGCAGATTATAATCAGCCGCATTCTCGCATCGGGCTATCCCGAAAAGATAATTCTGCAGGATACGATCCCCGGCGACGATTCTAAAATGCGTGTACTGACAGCATATTCCGATAAGAACGGAAAGGTAAAAATGATGTGTCTTGGGCATGTTCTGCTTGAAGAGCATACGCCTAAAGGACTTGGCAACCACTGCGCAATTATTACCGAAAGGGATATCCCCTTGATGGAAAAATTCAAGGAATACCTTGAGGAGATCGGATTTGTCGGTTATTCGAATTTCGATATCAAATACGATGAGCGTGACGGCGTGTTCAAGGCGTTCGAGATCAATCTCCGCCTTGGCAGGTCAAACAACTATGTCACATCGGCCGGCTGTAATGTCGCGCGTTATATCGTGGATGATTTCGTGCTTGGAAAAGAGCCCGGACAGACCTATTTTGCAGACAGCGAGATACTGTGGCACAGCGTTCCTAAGGGCGTTGTGTATAAATATTGTCGCGATGCCGATTGTGTCAAAAAGGCAAGGAGCCTTGCAAAAGAGGGCAAGGCACATGCTTCGCTGTGGTATCGTCCGGATACGTTTTTAAATCCCCGTCGCGTATTTTTCCTCGCGATGCACGGATATAATCATTATGGAAAGTTCAAGAAATATTATGGAAAAGATGTATAAAACGCTTGGTGTTCTCGGCGGAATCGGGCCGATGTCAACCGTGTATTTTTACGAGCTCCTGACGAGCCTTACAAATGCAAAATGCGACCAGGAGCATCTTGACATCGTAATATCAAGCCGAGCCACAACGCCGGATCGAACAGCTTATATTATAGGCAAATCGCACGAGGACCCACTTGACGCAATGATACCCGACGCAAAGCGTCTTGTGGAATTCGGAGCGGACATTATAGCGATACCGTGCAATACAGCGCACTATTTCTACGACCGTCTTGCGGCAGCCGTAGATGTGCCGATACTTAATATAATAGAGGAATCGGTAAATCATCTTGCAAAGCAGGGAATAACGCGCTTCGGGCTTCTCGCAACCGAGGGAACGGTTAAATCCGGCACCTATCAAAAGTACTGCGAGGTACACGGTATGGAGTGTGTTGTTCCGGATGATGCTTGTCAGGCTAAGGTGATGGACATTATTTATAAGCAGATAAAGAGCGGACTTGGTGCCGATATGGAGAGCTTTTTCGAAATCGCCGACAAAATGCGCGATATGAGCTGTGAATGTGTAATTCTTGGCTGTACGGAGCTTTCCTTGATAAAGAAAAATGAGGGGCTTGGCGATTTTTATGTTGATTCGCTCGAATGCCTTGCTCGCTCGACAATAAAGGCATGCGGAAAAGAACTGTTAAATTAAATGCGTCTGCCACAACACTTCATAGAAGAATGGAGCTTACTTAATGCGGTTATCTAAAATAATTGCAGATTTTGAATATTCAACCACCCGTTCCGATATTTGTGATGTCGAGATCGAGGACATAGTATACGATTCGAGAAAAGCGGCACGGGGCATGCTGTTTGTTTGCCTTGTCGGCGCAGTTTCTGACGGTCATACCTTCGCAAAAAACGCTTACGACCGCGGATGCCGTGTTTTCCTTGTAGAACGGAAGATCGCGCTTCCCGATGATGCGCTTCAGGTGATAACACCCGACACACGACTTGCGCTTGCGCTTGCTTCATCGGCGTTTTTTGACTATCCCTCACGCTCGCTTGCGATTATAGGAGTAACGGGAACAAAGGGTAAAACAACTACAGCCTCGCTTGCACGCGATATCCTTGCGGCAGGCGGAATCAATACAGCGTATATAGGAACAACGGGAATTCTCATTAACGGAGAGCGAACGGTAACTAAAAATACAACTCCCGAAAGCTACGAATTGCACCGTGCATTTCGTCAAATGGTTGAATCCGGAGTTGCGGCAGTCGTTATGGAGGTTTCATCTCAGGCTGTATATATGAAGCGAATTGCCGGAATACACTTTCATATCGGAGTTTTCACAAACCTCTCGCGCGATCATATCGGCGGCGTTGAGCATCCGACATTTGAGCATTATAAGGCGTGCAAGGCTGAGCTGTTCCGCCAATGCCGCTTTGGCATTTTCAATTCAGACGATTCCTTTTATACAGATATGGTCAAGGATTCGCGCTCGATCAATTCTACGTTTGGCGTCGATCCCGGGCAGTCGCACGATGTTACCGCAAATAATATCGCGCTGTGGAAAAGTCAGAATATTCTCGGTGTAAAGTTTACCTGCCGATCGATGCTCGGCGAGAGAGTATGCGAGCTTAAAATGCCGGGCCGATTTAACGTTTACAATGCGCTTGCGGCTATAGCGATCGCAGAGCGTATGCAGATCCCCTCAGATGTAATAAACGGCGCACTCAGAACTGCGGCAGTTCCGGGCCGCTTTGAGATTGTTGACGCGCTTCCCAATGCGGTTACGATCATAGATTACGCTCACAACAGGGCTTCTATGGAAGCGGCGCTGAATACGCTCAGACATTATGAGCCAAGAAGACTTGTGGTTCTTTTCGGCTCGATAGGCGACAGAGCTAAGGAGCGTCGCGCAGAGCTTGGCAACGTGGTTTCGGAACTCGCGGATTTCGGAATAATTACAAGCGATAATCCCGGAAAGGAAGATCCCGAGGCGATATTAGCTGATATCGAAAAGCATATGAGTTGCCCATATGCAGTGTTTGCGGACAGACACGATGCGGTAAAATATGCCATAGATAACGTTCGCGACGGAGATTGCATTCTGTTCGCGGGCAAGGGACATGAGAAATATCAAATAATCAACGGGGAATATGTCTTCTTTGATGAAAAGGCGGAAATATTATCTGCGGCGTCCGACAAGGTGGGCGCAAGGGCGCTCAGAAACGATTAAGCTTGCAGAAAGGTACGGAAAATGAAAAAAAGGATCATAACTGCGCTTGTTGCTATAATGATGGCACTCACAGCTTGTACCCAAGCTCCAAACGATCAGACAGAAAATCCTGAAGATACGAAAACATGGCCAGAAATTTCGCACGAGGAGCGTATTGCTATTTTAGACGATACAAAGCTTCCGCTGCCATCGAAATATTATAATCAAGAGCTTCGTGAAGCATATTTGGCTCAGCTTGAAATTATTAACGAGGAGTATTATACCCCCGGCGTTGTAGAGGATGCTGAATTCTGGAAATTCAAGGAGCTCCGCGACAAGCTTGTGGAGGACAGGGAGGATTACCCGACTCTACGTATTGAAGCTCCGAGGATCGACAGAAACAATTACCGCGATGCCGTTGTGACCATCATAGATGGCGACAGCTCGATTACAAAGGACATAATCATAAAAATTCGCGGAAACAGTACCGCGTCAGGCGAGAAAAAGCCTTACAATATCAAATTTGAAGAGGCTATCTCCCTTTTTGGCTTGGAGGAGGGCAAAAAATGGTCGCTTCTTGCCAACCTTTACGATAAAACGCTGCTTCGCAATAAATTAGCGCTCGATTTCGGACGCGCAATGGGGCTTAATTTTACATCGGAGTGCGAGTTTGTTGAGGTATGGCTCAACGATGAATACCTCGGAAATTATCTGCTCTGCGAGCCCATATCCGATGGTAAAAACAGAGTCGGAGTAGATTCCACCGCGTTTGAAGCTATCTTTGAAATGGCACCCGGAGGCGATTGGAATTACGAAACCGGAACGGGAGTCAAGCTGTACTACGATTCCCCCGAGGAGCCGACAAACGAACAGAGAGAATACTTTGAAAATTTCTTCGATGAGATGGAAGCGGCGTTAGAAACGCACGATATGGAAAAATACAGCGAGTATATCGACGTCGATTCGTTTGTAAATTTCTATATTCTCGTTGAGCTTTTCAAGGATGTTGACGCTTACAACAAGTCAACGTTTATCTACATCAAAAACGGGAAATTATACGCAGGTCCTCCGTGGGATTTCGACCTCACCTGCGGTAATGTCAGCACCGAATTTGAAGGCGAAAACTATTACCAATATCACAACGTTCGCGGATATGGCGATGATTCGGGCGACAGCACTCGCGGCTTTATGCTTGATACGATTTGGTTTGGAACATTGCTTGACGACCCTGAGTTTTCAGCGCTTGTTGTAGAGCGCTACAAGGAGCTTCAGCCGATGATACTCTCGCTTTATGAGGGTGAGGACTGCCTGATAAATAAGCTTATCAAAGCAAATTACGTATCATTCGAAAGAGAATTCCGCGCTTCAACTCCGAAAAATTACGGCGCAGGCTGGAGCATATCCAAGAACTACAGCCCGTATTCGGGAGATTCAAAGGGCGATTATTTTGACAATGTAGAGTATCTGCGCGAATGGCTTAGGGACAGGAACGCGTGGCTGCTTGAAAATTTGGGTAAATAGAACATTACCCCGAAAGGGAGCTTAAATACTATGAAGATTCTTATATGCGGACTTGGGCTTATAGGAGGCTCGCTTGCAAGAGCGCTTAAAAGCTCTACCGAGCATGAGGTCTACGGCTTTGATCCGGACGAAAATTCCGTGCGCAAGGCTATGCTCGTCGGCGCGTGCGATGAGGCTTGGACGGAAGCTTGTGAGCTTTGCCATTACGATGTGATAGTTCTTGCCGCATATCCCCGTGCAAGCGTTGAATTTATAAAAAAACACGCTCAGAGCATTTCGCCTGACGCGTATGTATTTGACCTTGGCGGTATCAAGCGTATGGTCTGTGAAGCAGGATTTGAAGCGGCAAAGAGATACGGCTTTACATTTATCGGAGGACATCCGATGGCGGGAACACAGTTCTCGGGCT
Organism: Candidatus Flemingiibacterium sp.; assembly: GCA_045579745.1. Lineage (GTDB taxonomy): Bacteria > Bacillota > Clostridia > Oscillospirales > CAG-272 > Flemingiibacterium. The sequence goes on from JAZNMQ010000017.1 coordinate 12,168, forward strand.
TCGGGGCCTCAAAGGAGTCGCTGTTTAAGGGCACTTCGATGATACTTGTGCCTCCCTCGGATATTGATGTAATAAGGCTTGATTTTGCGGTGAAGTTTTTCAAATCGGTCGGCTTTTCGTCGGTTACGGTAACAAATGCGCAGTATCACGATGAGGTGATTGCGTATACCTCACAGCTTGCACATGTGCTGTCAAACGCATATGTCAAAAGCCCGACAGCCAAGCGTCATCGCGGCTATTCGGCAGGAAGCTTCCGCGACCTTACAAGAGTTGCGCATCTTAACGCGAAAATGTGGGCTGAGCTGTTCATGGATAACAAGGATTGCCTTGTTCCCGAGATAGAGGGGCTCGCAAATTCTCTGCTTGAATATGCGAGCGCGCTTAAAGCAGGCGATGAGTCTGCACTTACAAGACTGCTCGAAGACGGAAGCGCGATAAACGATGAGATAAAGGCTGATTAGTGGAGAATACCTAATATGTACGAGGAAAAGATATTATCATTTTTAAACATTAATTTTAAAATATAAAGTTTATCTTTGGGAGAATGCTCTTGAATGAATAGATAATATCTTTTACGCCCCCGTTCGGGGGCGTTTTTATATAAAAGTCCTTGCAAATTCTACCAAAATGTGTTATACTTATGATAGGGTATAATTCTATTTACACAAGGGATGGTTGAACATTTGATTCGCAAAGTAAAACTGCGACGTTAGTTTATTAAATGTAGTTGCTATGAGTTTCTACAATGATTTTTATGGAGGTACGCTATGTCAAACCGGAGAAATATCTTAAGGCTGGTTGCAGCTTGTATGCTTCTTGTCATATCAGTATGCATGGCAGGATGTTCAGATTCGTATCCTGGAGTATCGTTCATGCTTGGACAAAGAATGGCAGGTGCAAAATATTTGGAAGAAAACGAACCGAAGCTGCAGGCAATGGGAGAACAGTTGATTGATGCGCTGACAAATAAAGATATTGATGCGCTGAAAAAAATCATGTCGCCCGCTGCTGTGGCAACGGAAGATTTTGAAAAAGGATTTGAATATAGCTGCTCTTTTTTCGATGAAGAAATAGTTTCAAGCGAGATGGGAGGCAGTAACTACGGCGGAAAAGGAGCATCAATAACATTTGGGGGAACGAGTTTTAAATTAACTACAGTTAATCAGAACGAAATTATCGTATCCTTCAAATGCTACTATACACATAAAGAATCGGATAACGTAGGAATATATCGAATCGTAGTGGGTACTTTTGATTCACCTGAACCCAATAATCAGATTGACTCCATAAGGAAACGTTTGGGAATCTTCAATCCCGAATGGAACGACGTAGAAAACAAATAAAATTGACAGCTCCTTTGTTTTATCTGCAAGGGAGCTGTGTTGATAAAATCATTAAAATTTTGATTTTATAAGACTCCTTTCTAAAAACGGGAACGGTTGGGGTAAAAACCAACCGTTCTTTTTTATCTTGCAAATTCTACCAAAATGTATTATACTTATGATAGTCTAAATCGTGTAACCAAATGAGATACAATAAAAAACAGCGGCATGATTATTTTCGATCATGCCGCTGCTAATTAATTTTAGCCCATATTTTCGGGAAGCTTTTTGCCGCCTAAAATGTGGAAATGGAGATGCTTGACTGTTTGGCAAGCGTCATCTCCGCAGTTGGTTATTACACGGTAGCCGTTTTTTAAACCTGCTTCAGATGCGATTTTCGGAATTGCCGCGAATATTTTTGCGACGACTTCAGCGTTTTCGGAGGTAATGCCGTCAACTGAGGGAATATGCTGCTTTGGTATCACGAGAATGTGAGTGGGTGCCTGCGGATTGATATCGTGGAAAGCGAGCATGTACTCGTCCTCGTATGCCTTTTTGGAAGGGATTTCCCCTGCGATGATCTTGCAGAAAATACAGTCCATTTTTATGCTCCTTGTCTTATGGATTTATTTTACACATGTATTATACACCTACATTTCGAAATTTTCAAGGCAAATAGAAAAAATTAATTAAAAATGCAGGATTTTTAAGGTGTAATCGTTGACAATCCGCATTATTCGGGTTATAATAATAGTGTATAGTTATAATTATCATGTAGTAAGGAGAATGAAAATGAAGGTTACAAAAGATTCAATTATCGGAGAGGTTCTTGACAACGCGCCCGAGACCGCTCGCCTTTTTCTTGAAATAGGAATGCACTGCCTTGGCTGCCCGTCAGCACGCGGCGAGAGCATCGAAATGGCATGCGAGGTTCACGGAACTGACGCAGACGCGCTCGTTGAAAAGATAAACGAGTTACTCGAATCCAAGTAAGCACTTTCGGCGCTGTTTCCAGCGCCGTTTTGTGTGGATGGTTTAATAAAGCCTATCGGATAGGATTTGTTAAGCCGTCGATAATTTGCAGCTCCAGAGCTGCAATAACTCCTAAAAAATAAGGACACGCTCATAAAATGCAGAATATAATATTGAACGCGCGTCTTAGCGCGGCGGCAAGCCTGACCGGAGAGGGAAGCGTTGCGGATATCGGTACGGATCATGCCTTTTTACCGATTTTTCTTGTTAACCGTGGAACCCCACGCGCACTTGCTTCCGATATAAACGAGGGTCCGTGCGAGCGAGCTGCGCTCAATGTTGGCGCATATGGACTTGCCGACCGTATTACCGTTGCATGCCGTGCAGGCCTTGACGGAATTGAGAGCTTTGCTCCCGACAACATAATAATCGCCGGAATGGGCGGAGAGCTGATTGCGTCTATCCTCGAAGCTTCGGATTACCCGAAAAATTCCCGATGCAGGCTTATTCTACAGCCTATGACCATGCAAGCCGAGCTAAGACGGTATCTCGCGAATGGCTTTAATATTACGGAGGAGCTTGTCGTCCGTGAAGATCATCCGTCGGGCTACAAGCATTATCAGCTAATTGCGGCGAGTTGGGATGGAATAAAGCGTGAATATTCCGAAACTGAGTACAGACTCGGCAAAATCAATTTGGCGCGCATAGCAAAAGCTCCAACCGAGGCTGATCTGACATGGCTTGATTTTATAAAGAAAAGTGCCAAAGCGCGGATTCGCGGACGCGAGTGCGCGGCGATAATAGATTCGCACGAGCAGGAGCTTGACAAGGCTATGCTCGCTGAGATAGAAAGTTTACATAAGGAGATTCAATAATGCCAAAGGTTCAAGAACTTTACGAATTTCTCGATAAAAAATTCCCCACATCGCTTTCGTGCGAATGGGATAACGACGGTTTGATGCTCTCGTCTGACCCGAATCGCGAGGTGGTTCGCGTGCTTTGCACACTTGATGTAACCGACGCGGCAATAGATTACGCGATTTCAGGCGACTTTGATGTTATAGTTTCGCATCATCCCTTAATATTCAAACCGATAAAGGCTTTGAACTGCTCTGATTCGACAGCAAAGAAAATTTTCCGTCTGCTTGATAAGAAAATTTCTGTAATGTCGTTCCACACACGGCTCGATGCCGCTCCGGGAGGGCTCAACGATATCTTCGCAAAGCTGATCGGACTTACTGATGTAACCGCATTCGAATGTGACGGAGAGGCTGTCGGACGCATTGGTACCCTGCAAAATGCTCAGACATGCAACGAGTTTGCTTCTTTTGTCAAGAAAACAATACAATCAGACCGCGTGCTGTACACTCAATCAAGCGGAGTTGTTAATCGTGTCGCTATTTGCGGCGGCGATGGCAAGGACTTTGTAGCTGCGGCAAAGGCGGCAGGAGCAGACAGCTATTTAACCGGTCAGCTTTCCTATAACCTCATGGAGGACGCCGATGCAATAGGACTTAATCTTTTCGAAGCAGGGCATTTCCATACCGAGGACTTTATTTGCAGCTATCTGACCTTACTCATAATTAAGGAATTCACACAGGTTCAGACGGGCTACTTCAACAGCAACCTCGTAAAATCTGTTTAAAATGCAAGGCTACAACTGCATAATGGTCTACTCCGAGGACAAAAAGAGACTTCTTATGTGCCGACGGTTAAAGGATCCATACAAGGGGCTTTATAATTTCGTCGGAGGTAAAATCGAGCAGGGCGAGAGCGGCGAAGCCGCGGCATACCGTGAGCTTTTCGAGGAAACGTCGATTACATCAAGGATGATAAAGCTCCGCCATCTGATGGACTTCACATATTACAATCAGGACTGCTATGTCGAGGTCTGGTGCGGACGGCTTTGTGATGATTTTACACCGAACGGAGATGAAAACATCCTCGAATGGCTGGATTTTAATCACGATTTCTTCGATATGGAGAAATTCGCGGGAGAGGGAAACATCGGGCACATGCTCGAGCAGATTCGTCAGTTCGGAGATGGATTTTTGGATTAGGACACAAATCAATTCCCAATGTGGGAGAAAGGCTAAAAATATGCCATATATAAACGCAAAGGTAAGCTGTAAATTAACGGCTGAAAAGGAAATGGAGCTCAAAGCGGCATTCGGCAGAGCAATCTCTGCTATCCCGGGCAAGAGCGAAGCATACCTTATGGTATCAATCGAGGATGAGCAGAAAATTTGGCTTGCAGGAGAAAATGACCGTCCAATGGCATTTTTGGATGTTCGTATTCTCGGCCATGCAAAGGCTGAGGATTACAGCCGAATGACGGGAGTTCTTTGCAAGGATATGGAGCAGATTCTTGGAATCGCGCCTGCAGATGTATATGTAACATACTTCGAAACAGACAATTGGGGCTGGAACGGTAAGAATTTCTAACATGGTAACTATTGAACAAATCAGACAAAATCCTGCTATACGAACATACATAGCTAAAGAGGATGAGGCTCTCACCGCGCTTGGCTATACCGAGCATAGCTTTCCTCATGTCGGAAAGGTGTCTTCAACTGCAAAGCGCATTATGCTGACGCTCGGATATTCGGCGCGTGAGGCAGAGCTTGCCGAAATAGCGGGATATCTTCATGATATAGGAAATATTGTCAACCGCGCTGACCACGCGCAAAGCGGCGCGATAATGGCTTTCAGACTGCTTGACCATCTCGGGATGGAAGCATCGGAAATTGCAGCTATTATCAGCGCGATTGGAAATCATGACGAATCAACAGCCGTTGCTGTAAGTCCTATTGCCGCTGCACTTATACTTGCGGACAAAACGGATGTAAGAGCTTCGCGTGTCAGAAATCAGAATGTTTCAAGCTTTGATATTCACGACAGAGTGAACTATTCAGTAAAAAATGCTGAGCTCGATATACGCTCCGAGGAGGGCGAGATTGAGCTGAAGCTGACGATTGACACGCAAATTTGTGCGGTTATGGATTATTTTGAAATATTCTTAACCAGAATGAAGCTTTGCGTTCAAGCGGCTAACAAGCTTGGACTCAAATTCCGGCTCAGCGTAAATTCACAGATTTTACTGTAAAATTATCAACCGCATAATATAAAAAAGAAAGCTTGAATAATTTTCAAGCAACGGGTTTGACTTTGCTTTGTAAGTTAATAGGCGAGGTCATAGCACACGTCGAAAAAATACAAAGCAATCGTGCAAACTAAGCCAGGACGGGGCAGAAAGGTAGACCTGTTTTTGCAGGTCATGGTCATAAGCATGAACAAAGTTCAGGAAATATTCGCCAGCATGGTATTCAGCGATGCCGTAATGCGCGAGCGACTTCCGAAAGATACCTACAAGCTTTTAAGGAAAACAATCGATGATGGCATGGAGCTCGATATTACAGTTGCTAATGTCGTAGCAAACGCCATGAAGGATTGGGCAATTGAAAAGGGCGCGACACATTTTACGCATTGGTTCCAGCCGATGACGGGTATTACCGCCGAAAAGCATGACAGCTTTATTACCCCCATAAACAAGGGGCGTGATGTTATAATGGAGTTTTCCGGCAAGG
>JAZNMQ010000018.1:0-49417 GCA_045579745.1 Candidatus Flemingiibacterium sp.
ATTAAACGTACTGCTTTCGATTCTTGACGACGGAAGCGTGACCGATTCGCACGGAAGAAAGGTCGATTTTTCAAACTGCATTCTCGTTATGACGACCAATGCAGGCTCGTCCGACGGCTCTGCTAAGGCAGGCTTTGGCGGCGATGAGAAATCGCTTGCCGAAAATAAGACCGAGCGTTCGCTTTCCGAATTCCTTCGCCCCGAATTTCTCAACAGAATCGACGAGATTATCACATTCCGCGCACTTGACGTTTCCGACTGCACAAAGATTGCCGATATTATGCTCTCTGAGCTTCGCGACACACTTGCGGAGAAGGAAATCAAATTCGCATGGACAGCCGAGGCGGCTGAGTTTGTCGCGCAAAAGGCTTATTCGCGCAAATTTGGTGCTCGCAATCTTCGCAGATATATTCAAACCGAGATCGAGGACAGACTCGCATCGGATATTATCTCGCATTACGAATCGTCGATCACCATGGCATCGCTCAGCGTTGACGACGGTGCGCTTAAAATCGAAACGCTATGAATTCAGGAATGAATTTCGAGAGCTGGTACGACAAGTCGCTTGAACAGATCGAGCATCGCTTTCAAACCGAGCGTCAGGTCGGACTTGGAGCCAAGTCCGTTTCCACAAAACGCCGCGAATTCGGTGCCAATAATGTTTATAAAACCCCAAAGGGCACAGCGACCGGCATTCGTCAGCTCATACCGACCGACTATGCGTCGCTCATGCTTTTGGCGGCGATAGGCATTGCTCGGATTTTCGACGTTCCGCTTGCTTACGGCGCGATCTTCGCGATACTCGTGATCAATTATGCCGCGACGGTTTTCACCTTTGTCAAGGCGCAAAAGGTGCTCTGCGGTATGACGGGCTATTCGCTTCCGAACGCAAAGGTAATGCGCGATGGAAAGCTGCAGCTTATTGACATGCGCGCGCTCGTTCCGGGAGATGTTATTTTCCTCTCGGCAGGCGATATCGTGCCGGCTGATTGCAGACTGTTTGCATCCGATAAGCTTTATATTAACGAGGTCACGCTGACGGGCGTTGGCTCGTCTGTATTAAAGGACGCGAATTTTTCGCATTTTGCGCCCGGACTTTCACTCGAAAAGCAGTATAACATGGCGTTTGCCACGACGGTCGTTACCTCGGGCAACGGACGCGCAGTTGTTGTCGCGACGGGTAGTGATACTGCGGCTGTGAAGCTCGACAAGGCTCCGTCTGTCGCAACACATGATAATCTTAAGATTTTATCGACACTTCGAAGCTACTGCACGACATGGAGCCTTTCCATGCTCGCTATGGTGTTCGTTGTAACGGTAGTCAGCCTTATTTTGCGTCCTCAGCTTGGCGTGTTTTCGGTATTTATTACGGGAATATCACTCGCCGCTGCGGCAATGAGCGAGCTTTATACGGCGTTCGGTTACATAATCGTCGGATGCGGAATTTTCAGCGCGATGAAGCGCCGCCGCGATGTCAATGTCGGCGCGCTTATTAAAAATGCCGAAAAGCTTGAGGTTTTAAAAAAGCTCACCACGCTTATAGTTCCAAAGGAAGGAATTATCACAAGCTCGCATCCCGTTGTCGAGAAGATCTACTCGTCAAGGAAGCTGTATGAGGCAACCGACCGCGACAGAGTTGACAAATTCCGCTCGGTAGTTCTCGCCGGCGTTATTTCGACCGGAATTTACGGAATGGGGCTTGCTCAGCTCAGCTCATCCGCGCGAAAGATCACACCTGAGGAAGAGGTTCTGATCGAGCTTGCGCAGTCACTTTCGCTTTATAATTCAAACATAGACCGCTCGCATCCGATAATCGAGCACATGCCGATGGGTGGAGCTTCAAAGTTCGAAACGACACTCACCGTCGATTCGGACTACAAATACATGGCGGTTTGCCGCGGAGATGCAAAAAGCATTTTAAATTCCTGCGAATATTACATCGAGGACGGCAAGATCTACCGCATGTCGATGAACGACCGCCTCGAATTTCAGGGCGTGGCTGATAGCCTCGCAAAAAGCTCATATCGCGTGATTGCAGTCGCATCGGGCGTTACCGGCTACAACAATTTAATGAGGATCGGCGCGATTCAGTCCGACCTCACATTCGAGGGCTTTATCGCGATCCGCGAGCCGCTTCAGCCGGGAATCGCTCAGGTGTTCTCCCGCCTCAGAGCTGCAGGAATCCGCGTTATACTCACGACCGATCACTACAGCGAAAGCGACAAATATCTCGCAATGGGTATCGGTGTTATCGACTCGGAGAAGGGCATTCTTTCGGGCTACAAATATGATTCGATGAATGAGGACCTTCTTCGCACGAATCTTCCGCTTTATAATATGTACACCGAGCTGACACCGGGTCAGCTCTCGAAAATCGTTACGCTTATGCGAAAGGATGGGGAATGCGTCGGTCTGCTCACGGGTGGAATCAACGGCGCTATGCTTCTGAAGCGCGCTGATGTCGGCTTCGCCGCAAGCGTTACCATCTCGCCTAAGGCAAAACGGGGGCTTATCGACATCAAATCCCGTCAAACTCCCGCATTCTCACGAATTGCAGGTACAAGCTCGTTTGATTCCGAGGCGCTCAAGTTCATTTCGGATGTCGTTGTTTCGGATGCGGACGAGCGCGGAAACGGCGGCTTCTGCGCGATAGTCAGAGCGCTTGAGTATTCGCATACTATCTACAAAAATCTGCTCAGAATGGTGCGCTATCTGACGCTTACTCAGCTCACGCGCATTTTCATCGTCCTCGGCTCGCTCGTTCTCGGGCAGTCAGCGCTATCGCCGATTCAGCTCATTTTCAGCGGACTTATCGTTGACCTTGCGGCGATTCTTGCATCCGCTTTCGCAAAACCGCCTTATAATTCGCTGATTCTTCGCGATGATGCCGAGGCGGCTCTTGAAAAGCCGTTCGAGCTGTTATTAAAATCGGTTTCGTTTGCGCTGCTTGGAGCAATCGGCGTGCATGCGATCTCACCGATATGCTCGCTGTTTGGCTATACTTTGAGCGAGAGCGTATTTAATTCAACGGCGTTCGTTGCACTCCTTGTATTCCAGCTTATTACCTTTGCGTCGCTTGCAAGCGAGCGAAGCATTTTCAGACCAGGTATGCGCCTGAGCGTCAGCTACTTGCTGTTTGCACTTGTGCTTTCGCTCTTTGTTACATCGGCGTTTGTGTTCCCCGCAGTCGGCAAGCTTTTCGGTATCGTTGCTCTGCCGATAGCTTCGATTATCGGTATCGCGGCGATCGGTATTCTTACGCTTGCAGTCAACGAGATCTACAAGCTTATTGTCGAGTCGACAATAGAAAAGGCTAAAAAATGAGCCCTCTTTACCACACCTTTGATCCGATCTACACCTGTGAATCGCGCGTGCTGATCCTCGGAAGCTTTCCGTCGGTTGCCTCGCGCGAGGTTGGGTTCTATTACGGCAATCCGCGCAACCGCTTTTGGGAGCTTATCGCGCGGATCGTCGGATGTGATGTGCCGACCACGCTTGAAGAAAAGCGCGAGCTTCTTATTTCAAACGGCATCGCGCTATGGGATGTCTGTGCATCGTGCGAGATCGTCGGCTCAAAGGATTCGAGCATTGAAAATGCGATTCCAAACGATATTTACAAGATCATAAATACGGCAAGAATTGAGAAGATCTTCACGAACGGAGCCGCGGCAGGGAAGCTCTTTTCTCGCTTCTTTCCCGAGCTCAAAGCTCATTGCCTGCCCTCAACAAGCCCTGCAAACGCGGCGTATTCCATGGAGCGGCTTGCAAGAAGTTGGGCGGTCCTCGGTGATTCGCTTCGCTAAACATTGACAAAACTGCATGCTGATGGTATAATGCTTTATTAGAAAAGCTAATTTGAAAACGGAGTAAAATAATGATTATAATTGGAATTGACCCGGGAATTGCGATCGTCGGTTACGGAATTATTGAATATAAAAACTCAAAATTCACAACTCTCGCGCACGGCTCAATTCAAACTCCTGCGCATACCGACACCGATCTGCGCCTTCAGATGATATACGACGAGCTCGACACGCTTATTAAAATGTATCATCCCGACGAGATGGCAATTGAGGAGCTCTTTTTCAACACGAACCAAAAAACGATGGTGCCTGTAGCCGAGGCTCGCGGAGTTATTCTCCTTTGCGCAAGGCAGAACGGACTGAAGATCGGTGAATACACACCTTTGCAGGTCAAGCAGTCGGTCGTAGGCTTCGGTCGGGCACAAAAAAAGCAGGTCATGCATATGGTCGAGCTTTTACTGAAGCTTGAAAACGCGCCGAAGCTTGATGATACCTGCGACGCGCTTGCTATTGCTATCTGCCATGCTAATACGGGAAGCTCCCGTATGCGCGGCTATTACAACCTCGATTATTACGCTAACAGAAAAAATTGACTTCCTTATAACACGAAAGGGAACTAAATTATGTATTATCACATCTACGGCGAGCTTTGCCTTACCGAACCGCATACGGCGGTTATTGACTGCGGCGGAGTTGGCTACAAGCTGACCGTTTCACATACGACTCTCTCGTCGATCGCCTCAAAGCTCGGCGAAAAGGTCAAGCTGTTTACATATCTTGCCGTTCGCGAGGATGCTATGGAGCTGTTCGGCTTCTACTCGATCGAGGAGCATTCGGCGTTCAAAAAGCTGATCACCGTTTCGGGCGTCGGTCCAAAGGCGGCAATCTCGATACTCTCGACGCTGACTCCCGAGCAGTTTGCGGCGGCTGTCTGCTCATCCGACACGAAAGCGCTCGGAAAAGCGAGCGGAATCGGTGCAAAAACTGCCGCGAGAATCGTGCTCGAGCTTAAAGATAAGCTTGCTAAGGAGTACGGCGCGGATGCTGTCAGCGCATCTCCCGTTGGAATTATGACGAGCGGAAAGCTGTCCGATGCCCATAACGCGCTGTTGGTGCTCGGCTATTCCAAGGCTGAGGCTAATTCCGCCTTGTCGGGAATCGACAGCTCATCAATGTCGCTTGAAGAACTGATTTCGGCGGCACTCAAACGATTAATGAAATAAAATCGAAAGGACTGCCCTATGAATTTCATTGACGATCCCGATTTCGAGAATCGAATAATCGATACGGCGTTTACTCCTGAGGATGCTGAGGCTGAACGAAGCCTTCGCCCGAATGAGCTCGACGAATACATCGGTCAGAGCAAGGCTAAGGAAAATCTGAAAATATATATTGATGCGGCGAAGATGCGTGACGACACGCTCGACCATGTGCTTTTATACGGCCCTCCGGGTCTTGGTAAAACTACGCTGTCGAACATCATCGCAAACGAGCTTGGCGTAAACATTCGCGTAACGAGCGGTCCTGCGATCGAAAAGCAGGGCGACCTTGTCGCGCTTCTAACCAATCTGAATGAAAAAGACGTGCTGTTCATCGACGAAATTCACCGTATTCCGCGTCAGGTAGAGGAAATACTTTATCCTGCGATGGAGGATTTCGCGGTTGATATCATCATCGGCAAGGGCCCGTCGGCACAGTCGATACATCTTCCGCTCCCGAAATTCACGCTGATCGGTGCGACTACAAGGGCAGGTCAGCTTACGACCCCGCTTCGCGACCGCTTCGGAGTGCTCCTCAGGCTTGAGCTTTACACCGTCGAGGAGCTTGCTATAATCATTAAACGCTCGGCGAAAATACTCGGCGTGAAGATCGACAACGAGGGTGCGCTTGAGCTTGCCTCGCGCTCACGCGGAACTCCTCGAATTGCAAACCGCCTCTTAAAGCGTGTGCGCGACTTTGCGCAGGTTCGCGGCAATGGCATTATCGACCGCGAAACGGCTTCGGCGGCACTTAATATACTCGAAATTGACGAGCTTGGTCTTGATAACATCGACAGACGCATGCTTGAAACGATAATCACGTATTACGGCGGAGGACCCGTCGGACTTGAAACACTCGCGGCTACGGTCGGCGAGGAGGCTATTACGCTTGAGGACGTCTACGAGCCGTATCTTATGCAGATCGGCTATCTCTCGCGCACTCCGCGCGGAAGATGCGCGACAAGACTTGCCTACGAGCATCTCGGTATAACCTGGCGCGAGCCCGAAAAGCGCGACGATGCTGCCGCATCTCAGCTTGACATCTTCTCGCAGTCGCTGAAGAGCGAGGAAGAATAAGCAGGGAACTACTTGCTTTTCCTTGCGACGGAAAAACCTCAACGACACAATTACTTTATGACACCCTGATTGGAGATTACTATGTGGAAAGCCGATAAATGGCAGGATTACGAACTTATCGATACATCTGACGGCGAAAGGCTTGAGCGATGGGGAAGATATATCCTCATTCGCCCCGACCCTCAGGTTATCTGGAATAACGCAAAGCACTCGAAAAAATGGAAGACTGCCGATGCGAAATATCGCCGCTCATCCTCGGGAGGCGGTGCATGGCACGAAAACAGGCTCCCCGATGAATGGAAGCTTGGCTACGGCTCGCTCGGACTTGAATTTGTAATTCGTCCGATGGGCTTCAAGCATACGGGACTTTTTCCCGAGCAGGCGGTCAACTGGGAGTGGTTTTCAGAGCTTATAAAAAACGCAGGCCGCCCGATCAAGGTGCTGAATCTTTTCGGATATACAGGCGGTGCAACCGTTGCCGCGGCTAAGGCAGGCGCATCTGTCTGTCATGTTGATGCGGCGAAGGGAATGGTTGCGCAGGCTAAGGAAAACGCGCGCCTTTCGGGGCTTGCTGATGCTCCGATCCGCTACATTGTTGACGACTGCAAGAAATTCGTCGAGCGCGAAATCAGACGCGGAAATCGCTATGACGCAGTTATTATGGACCCACCGAGCTATGGCAGAGGTCCGTCGGGCGAGGTCTGGAAGCTCGAGGAATCGATCGATTCGCTCGTTGAGCTGACAGCAAAAACTCTTTCAGACAAGCCGTTATTCTTCCTTATAAATTCATACACGACGGGGCTTTCTCCGTCAGCAACGGGATATTTACTCCATCTTCACGTTGGTGCGAAGTACGGCGGAACCGTCAGCGCGGATGAGATAGGACTCCCCGTGAGCGAAACGGGAGCTGTGCTTCCGTGCGGAAGCTCGGCAAGATGGATGAACTAAGGCTTGGGTTTTGCGCGCAAGGCTTTTATTCCGAACCATGAAATTATCAAACCAATCCGTGTAAAGGAAATCAAAATGTTAAAGGATCTCACCGAGTGCAGACGGCAGATCGACGAGCTCGACTCGCAGATATTGCCGCTTCTTGAAAAAAGAATGAATATCGCCCTTGACGTCGCACGCTATAAGATTGCAAACGGTATTAAGGTGTTCGACGAGGAACGCGAACGAGCTGTGTTAAACCGCATCGGCGAGCGCGCTTCTGAGGAGTTTCGCGCCAATATCGTCGGAGCTTACGACGCGCTCATGTGCATGTCAAAGCTCTCTCAGTATGAGCTGAAGAGCGAAACCTCGCCAAATCGCGAGAGCCTGAAAGAGGCTATCGAGCGCGGTGATAACGATAAGCTTATCTTTGGCTTCAATATTTCGCACAAATCGGGTGCACTCGTCAGAATCCTCAGCATGTTTTCGGCGCTCGGGCTCAATCTCACGAAAATCGAGAGCAAGCCTATCGAGAATAATCCGAGCGAATATCGCATTTATATTGAGCTTGACGGCTCGATGCGCGATGCGCGTGTATTTAATCTAATTTGCGCTTTGTCTGATGAGCTGTCCGATTTTCGTTTAAATTGCAATTCAATTGAGGGATAGCCTTTTTATCTCAAACAGAATCGAGAGTTTTTAATATATGGAATCATTTATAAAAATCGAAGATCTTTGCTTTGCCTACAAGGATGACGAGGGAAACGATGTAGATGTGCTTTCGGGGCTCAACCTTGAAATAAAAAAGGGTGAGCTTGTCGCTGTGCTCGGTCACAACGGCTCGGGAAAATCTACCCTTGCAAAGCTGATAAATTTAATATTGACTCCCACGAGCGGTAAAATTGTTGTGGATGGGCTTGATATAACCGACTCGAACCTTACCGAGGACCAAATCTTCGAAAATCGCCGCAATGTCGGAATGGTGTTTCAGAATCCCGACAATCAGCTCGTTGCGACCATCGTTGAGGAGGACATCGCGTTCGGCCCCGAAAATCTCGGCGTTGAGCCTGAGGAGATTCGCCGCCGCGTCAAGGATGCCCTTACGACCGTCAAAATGAGCGAGTTCGCACGCCATTCGCCGCATCAGCTTTCGGGCGGACAGAAGCAGCGTGTTGCTATAGCGGGAATTATCGCAATGATGCCGCGCTGTATCATCTTTGATGAATCGACCGCGATGCTTGACCCTGCAGGCAGAAAAGAGGTTATGGAAACCATAATCAAGCTTAACCGCGAATATGGCATAACCGTTTTGCATATTACGCACTATATGTCAGAGGCGGCTATGTGCGACCGCGTTATCGTCATCAACGACGGTAAAATTGAGTTTGACGACAAGCCTGAGCGCGTGTTTACCAATGTTGACAGACTGCAAATGATCGGTCTTGACGTTCCGCAGACGGTTGAGCTTATGTATATGCTTAACGCAGACGGCACAAAGCTTCCGCTTGACAAGCTTTCGGTAGACGAATGCGCAGATGAAATTATGAAATTGTTCGAGGAATAAAAAATGACTTCTATCGAGCTTAAAAATGTATCATATATCTATTCACCCGACACTCCGTTTAAAAAAGTCGCGCTCGATGACGTTTCGCTGACGATCAACGGCGGCTGTATAACGGGACTTATGGGACACACGGGTTCGGGAAAATCAACGCTTGTTCAGCTGTTTAACGGGCTTAACAAGCCTACCTCGGGCAGTGTTCTTGTCGGTGGAGAGGATATTTGGGAGAATCCCAAGCAGATTCGCAAATTCCGCTTCAAGGTGGGACTTGTGTTTCAATATCCCGAATATCAGCTCTTTGAGGAAACTGTTCGCCGCGATATAGCGTTTGGACCGACCAACATGGGACTTTCTCCCGAGGAGGTTGCAAGCCGCGTTGACGAGGCGGCACGATTCTGCGGAATTTCCACAGAGATGCTTGAAAAATCGCCGTTCGATCTGTCGGGCGGTCAAAAAAGACGCGTTGCAATCGCGGGAATTATGGCGATGGAGCCTGAGGTTTTGGTTCTTGACGAGCCTGCGGCAGGTCTTGATCCGATGGGTCGCGAGGAGATTCTCGGCGGTATTCGCTCCTATCAAAGACAGCGCGGCAATACCGTTATTATCGTTTCCCACTCGATGGAGGACATGGCAAGATATTCAGACGAGATTATAGTAATGAACAAAGCCAAGGTTTTCATGCAGGGAAAAACTGCTGAGATTTTCGACCGTGCTGAGGAGCTTGTTGAGGTTGGACTTTCCGTTCCGCAGATCACCGAGCTCATGAACAAGCTTCGCGCACGCGGACTTGATGTAGCGCACGGTATTTATACGGTAGATGACGCTAAGGCTGCAATATCTTCCTTACTGGAGGGCAAAGCTTGAAAATAAATTTTCAAGCCCTCTTTTGTGGCTCTACTTCGGTCATTGACCGAAGTTTTGCTGAAGCAAACCGCGCCCCAAGGAGGGCAGAAAGGAAGCTTCCGCTGCGGCGGAAGCAATGGTCCTAAGGATGATAAAGGATATCACACTCGGACAGTTTTTTCCGGGAAATACTGTTCTTCACCGTCTTGACCCACGCCTGAAGATCGTTCTGACCATCATTTACATCGTCGCTATCTTTATGGCGAAAAACATTTTCAGCTTTGCGGCGATAGTTTTGAGCGCCATCGTTCTTGTTTTAATTTCGAATATCTCGTGGAAAACCATTATAAAGAGCATGAAGCCCTTAATTTTCGTGCTTGCGTTTACAACATTCTTCAATCTCTTCTGGACAACGGGCGAAACGCTGCTTGTTAGCGTATGGATAATCAACGTTTATCTTGAAGGCGTATATTACGCGGTTATGATGATTCTTCGAATTACGACGCTTCTTGTCGGTACGACGGTCATGCTGACCTACACGACCTCGCCGATCATGCTGACGGACGGACTTGAAAGGCTTTTAGCGCCGCTCAGAGTTCTTCACATCCCTGTGCATGAATTTTCGATGATGATGACGATTGCTCTGCGCTTCATTCCGACGCTTATCGAGGAAACCGATAAGATCATGTCGGCTCAAAAGGCGCGCGGTGCGGATTTTGAATCGGGAAGCCTTGCACAGCGTGCAAAAGCGCTTGTGCCGATTCTGATACCGCTTTTCATCTCGGCATTCAGACGCGCTGATGAGCTTGCAACCGCGATGGAATGCCGCTGTTACAGAGGCGGCGACGGGCGTACCCGTATGACCGAATTGACGCTTGAGGCTCATGATTATATCTTTTCACTCGGAATGATTCTGTTCCTTACGCTGATTATCGCGCTGAACTTCATTCCGACGGCGATTTCGTTATGAAGATTTTACTTGAGCTTAGCTATATCGGCACGGGCTTTGCAGGCTTTCAGGTTCAGCCTGACAAGGCAACCGTTCAATCGGCAATTCAGGATGCGATCGAAGCTGTTTACGGCGAAAGATACGATGTCAAGGGCACATCGCGAACCGATGCAGGCGTTCACGCGCTGCAGTTCTTCGCAACATTCGAAACGGAGCGCGAAATTCCGCTTGACAGACTTCCCCTCGCGCTTAACAATAACTGCGACCCGAGGCTTGCGTTTATTTCGGCACGCGAGGTTCCCGAGGAGTTTCATGTCCGTCACGACGTGAAACTGAAAGAATACGAATATGTCATACGCAATTCGCCGATTCCCGACCCGTTTCAAATTCGGAGATATGCGCGAATCGCAAAGCCGCTTTCATCTGATCAGATCGCGCTTATGCGCCGTGCGAGCGAACAATTTTTAGGAAAACACGATTATTGCGGCTTTATGTCGTCGGGCTCGTCGGTCGTTGACACAGTTCGTGAGATTTATTATCTCGAAATTATCGAGGACGGCGATTATCTCAGAATAAGAATCGCCGCGAACGGATTTTTATACAACATGGTTCGCATTATCGTCGGCACGCTGATTGACGTTGCGCGAAAAAGGATCGATATCGGCGAGCTCTGCGAAATCATCGCCTCGAAAAGCAGATGCAGAGCAGGCTTTACCGCTCCGCCCGAGGGGCTTTATCTTAGAAGAATCGAATTTAATTCTGATTTATAACAACTTTTTGGAGGTACACTATGCGTTACAAGGATGATTGGGATTTAGCGAAAAAACGAATCGAAGCGTTTTGGCAGGGGGAGATTATCGACCGTTGCTGTATAAGCATTAAAACACCCAAATTAGCTCAAATGCCAAGACCTAAGTTTCAGCCCAAAACCTACGAGGACAACGTAAAATATTGGACTGATCCCGAAATTATCATCGAGCGCGAGCGACTTCGCATGGAGAATACATACTATGCTGGCGAAGCATTTCCCGCGATTTTCGTTAACCTCGGAGCAGGCGGTCACGCAGGCTTTTTCAAGGGAGAAAAGCATCAGTTTGGCGAATCGGTGTGGTTTTTCCCCGGAATTTCCGACCCGCGCGAGGTCGAATTTGACGAGAACAGCTTCCTGTTTAAGAAAACGGTTGAGCTTGCTAAGGCGTTTGCCGAGGACAGCAAGGGCGATTACATGGTTTCGATGCCCGACTCAACGGGAAATGCCGATGCGCTTTCGCATCTTCTTGGCCCCGATGAGCTCCTTCCGCTGATGCTTGAAGATGAGGAGGGTGTTCACGAGGCTCTTGACAAGATTCAGCTTTCCTATGAGCGTGTAATGAGAGATGTTTACGCGGCGGTTAAGGATGTTAACGAGGGTGGAAGCGTTGTCGATTGGCTTGATATTTGGATGCCGGGCTTCGGCGCTCAGATGCAGTCGGATATGTCGGTTATGATTTCTAACCCCATGTTCAAGGAATTTATCATGCCTGAGCTAACTGCGCAGTGCAAATTCCTCGATTATCCGCTCTACCACTTCGACGGAACCGAGCAGATTCGCCACCTTGACGATATTCTCTCAATCCCCGAGCTCCGCGCGATTCAGTGGACTCAGGTTACGGGTCAAAAGCCTTGCACCGAGTATTTCGACGAGCTTAGAAAGATTCAGACGGCAGGAAAGAAGCTCATTATTATCGTTAATCCCGATCAGATCGAGCCTATTATGGAGAATCTCTCCTCAAAGGGTCTTTACCTCAAAATTTACGGCTGGGATCCCGAGGCTTCGGACGAAATCATCAAAAAGGTTGCAAAGCTCACACACGAATAATTTTGTTGCTATACGATTTTATAAAAAAACGGACGATTCTCGCTGCATTCTTAGCGGAGAAATGATGGGCACAAAAATTTCGGCAGAGAACTTGTTTTCTCTGCCGATTTGTGGTATAATGGGGCTAACGAAAAGCCTCCCTTGTATAAAGGGAGGTGGCAGCCGAAGGCTGACGGAGGGATTTTGAAAAAGCCCAAAATAGCAGGAAACAATCCCTCAGTCGCTAACGCGACAGCTCCCTTTACACAAGGGAGCCTTTGGACGCGCTCGTTCATCTTTAGGGGTATGGGCTTTGCCCTATGCCAGCG
Organism: Candidatus Flemingiibacterium sp.; assembly: GCA_045579745.1. Classification (GTDB taxonomy): domain Bacteria; phylum Bacillota; class Clostridia; order Oscillospirales; family CAG-272; genus Flemingiibacterium. The sequence goes on from JAZNMQ010000018.1 coordinate 12,586, forward strand.
TTGCTTACAACGCTGTAATACAAAGGCGAAACTGGCGATAAAACAGAACAATAAATAAGAATTTGACGAGGAATGAATATGGAGCAAAAATATCAGATTGGTAATGAATATGGGTCTATAATGTGGGACATCGAAAAGCTCCTCAGAGATATTAAAAAGTTTAGAATAAAAACATTTGATGTTGAAAATCTTGCTCTAAACAATCCGTTTCACGGAAACAGAGAATATGCTATGACTACCGATATTACTCAACCTCTAATTATTGTCAATCTAACAGACAATATAGATAAGCTAATTGATGGCAATCATAGATTGCAAAAGGCATTGAAACTTGGTATAGCAACAATCGATGCTTATTATCTGTCATTTGAAGAACATTGTAACTATATTGTTGATTTTAACGAGAGTATATATCGCCATGTTGTAAGCCATTGGAAAAAGTAAATTCCAATTTATCGAATAGCAAACCCCGACAGACATTGAAAATCTGTCGGGGCTAATTATTTGTTTACTGCGGATCAAATAAGGTGAGTTGATTTAAGATTTCTCCGCTAATTTTGCACGCCGTTGCTCGTCCGTTTTTTCTATTACTCATATTCGTAGTTTGGCAAAAATTCGTAGTATACCTGCGTATTGGGATCGATGCCGCAGAGCTTTAGCAGTACGACGCGGTGATACGGGTCGTCGTAGGGCATCGTGTATTTGTATTCATGGTAGGGAAGATAGTAAAGCACGAGATAATCCCCACCGTTTTGAGTAAATTCGCGGATGTTCTCGCGATTCATTTGGTGAACCTCGAGATTTGATGCGTAGCCGCTTGCGACAGTCGAAAACTGTGCAAGGCAGATTGCAACCGCTGCAATCGAGGCGAGCTGCTTTGCGTCGGGCTTTTTTGTTATCATCACGCCTGAAATGAACACGAGCGCGAACACAACTGCGAGCACGGGGAATGAGATTCGCACGTTTGGAAGCAATGCGAACGCGCAGACTGCAATAAGAATGTACATCGCGGCTTCTTTATGCTTTAGTATTCGCGAGGTGAGAACGACCATAGCTGTGACAAGGCTGATAGTCAGCGTTCTCGGGCCGTAGATAGGCGACAGGAGCATCGCGCCTTGAACTGCCAGGGTACACCACACAAAATAGAGCTCATCGATCTCGCCGCGCGTGAAATATCGAACGGCGGTGTAGATCATCGCCGCAAGTATCGGAAGCACGATCAGCATATCAAAAAAGATATTCAAAAAGAGCTCGCTGTTGGAGTTTATCGCGTAGATGTACACGCCGAGGTCAAACGATGTTATGCCGAGAAGTATAAGCGATAGAATCGGGCGTTTTCCCTCACGGTAATATTTATACGCCGCATGGAGAATTACGATGTAAAGAAGCACGATGATCGCACAAAGTCCGTTGCGGTTCAAAATCGTCGCTGACAGCGTTTTTAAATTGGTTCCGATTTTGCCGATCAGGCTGAGGCTGTAAAAATCGGGGTAATACTCCATTCTCACCGAGTTTCCTGGGGCTAAAAAGAGCGTGCACATTCCGACAATTGATGCGATAAGCGAGCCAATGTATGAGGGCTTCGGTGCACGGCGCTTTACAACGATGCAGGAAACGATAAAACAGCAAGCAACAAGAAACGCCGCCGCGGAAGCCTGCTCGGTCGTAGCTGACGCAAAAAGGGCAATCGGAATCAGCGACCAGCTTCCCTTAAGCGTTTCAAAGTCGCGTCTGAAAAGATAGTAGAAAAAGAGCGTCAGAACGGCAGGGAAGAGGTAATTCATCATTCCCGTCGCCCAGTAAATACTTTGGCGGAGAATTGGCAGACCTGTTGCCGCGAAAATCGCGCATGAGATAACGAGCGCGCGCTTGTAATTCTCGCGAATTTCGTTAGCCTCATTCTCGTCGGTGCAAGGCTTGTAGGTTTTTGCCGCTAATTTTGCAACGAGAATAACGAGTGCTCCGACGCAGAGGATGTTGAAGATCCGCCATGGAATGAACGACCATCCTATAAGAAGCTCGTCAAGCAGATGCACCAAGGCTCTGCCGTTGACGGTTTCATAGTGAAGAATATTCTCGTCGATAAAGTAGTTACTACCGTTTCTGACGAATGCCGCGTAGTAGTAATCGTCGCCGAAGTAGGTCGTGAAAAATGTGATCAGCGAATGGATCAGCATAAAAACGCCGAACGTTAAATAATGGTAGTTGTTTTTTAAAATGTTTGGAATCTTTTTGTACATAATAAATTTCAGCATAGCGCCCACACAAATGTGACGCTGTCCTTTATTGAAATATCCTCAGGCTCGATTTCGGGTGCAGCTTTGTAGGAAGCCATAAGCGGCATGCAGTCGTTTGAAAGCGAGTAGCGCGTCGGGGAGATAACACTAAGCTCGCCCCAATTGTAGTCGATGGAAACGAGCTCGCCGAGTGTTGCTCCCGAGGCTTTAGCTAAAATTTCAGCTTTTCGGCGTGCGTTTTGAGTGGCGCTTTCAAGCAAAGCCTCGTTTATAGCAGTCGCATCCTTTAGCGTGAATGCGATTGAAAGCTCGGGCGAAACCTTGCTCTCGGTAATGGCTCTCAAAACCTCAGCGAGGCGTTTGTTGTCAAAATCGAAGCTCAGCTTTAAGCTGTAAGCGCAGACATAGCCTGCAAAAATCGAGTGATAGCTTCCGTTTTCGTCGCGCTGATTTTCATACTCAGTGCGCACGTTGAAGCTTGTGGTTTTGAGATCTTCCTTTTTAAATCCGAGGGAAGTTATTGCGTCCTGAAGCTTTATGATTTTCTCAGCTGAGCTATTCATGGCTTCGTCGTAGCTCTTGCTTTTTGCTTCGAGGTTTAGCAAAATTGTAATGCAGTCGGGGCGTGCGGATGCGCTTCCGACGCCTTTTATTGTGATCGTTTTCATTATATCACCCTTCTTTATTTGAAATGTTCTTTAGCTATATTATACTATTTTCGCCGCATACTGTCAAGTGCGAACTGCGCGTGATGTGTGTATAAATTATAACCACCGGCTTAGCCGGTGGTCATGATAATATGACGGTATTACAAATTTTTCTTTAAGAAAACAAGTGCTTCATCCGAGGGGTTTACCATCAATGCAAAAAGGGCTTTATGCTTTTTCAGAATTCGGTCTGTATCTGAAGTGATTTCAATTCCCATGGCGCGCAATGCGTTACTGCACGCGATCCTTTTTGCATTCTTATCTTTATTCTTGTTCGCAATGATGATTTCAACCAAAGAACGATAAAACATATTCTTTCTAAGATTGAAAGTAATCTCGTCTCCCGTAAACATCTTATCATATAATTCTTGCAAATACGGTGTATATGTGAAATGACTGCAGTGTAATTCCATGCGGGCGATGAGATGTGAAAAATATGATTCCATAACCGGAGAGTACTCTTCAATGACAGAGGCCTTTTGCAGGTTGAGCTTTGCTAACGCATAATTTCCTATATCCTCGTATGCCATTCCCATATGCTCGTATGCCATTCTCAAATAAAAATCTGCTGCTCTCTGATGTTCAGGTGCTTCTTTTGGGTGGATTTCAATACCGTATTCGATTAAGCGAATGGCATCTTCATAATTTTTCTTTCTTCGCTCTTCGTCGGCTTCTGATGTGCGAAGATGATATGCCGTTATATAGCAGTGCTGACACCGCAAGAGCGCCGGAACTCGTTTTAGAGAAAGCTTTAACTCTTCAAATAATTCTTCGGAAAGACCATTTGTTGCAATTAGTTGTTCAACTTCGGCAATTTTCAAAATATCACCACCTTAATTGCATTATATCACACGCCCGGCAAAAAGTCAAATCCTCGCAGTATAAATCCCCTTGTTTTACAGATACTATTTCCGTAGCATTTGTTTACAAAGGAGATTAATATATATGAAAGCAACAGGAATTGTAAGACGCATCGACGACCTCGGGCGCGTCGTTATACCAAAGGAGATCCGCCGCACTATGCGCATCAGAGAGGGAGATCCACTCGAGATTTTCACGGACCGCGAGGGCGAGGTAATTTTCAAAAAGTATTCCCCGATCGGCGAGCTGAATTCGTTCGCATCGCAGTATGCCGATACGCTTCACAGAATCGCAGGAATGGCGGTTGTAATTTGCGACCGCGATGCGGTTATCGCATGTGCGGGCATCCCGAAAAAGGAATACCTTGATAAAAAGCTCTCGCCCGAGCTTGAGGGGATCGCAGAGGGCAGGGGAAATTACCGTTTTGTTGAGGGCTCAACACCCGTTCGTGTAACATCGGACATGTCGAGCGCAGCGATCTCCTGCGCGATGCCGATTATCGCGGACGGCGATCTGATCGGCTGTGTTGCATCCGTTCATACTGATGGTGCCGAGCCTATTGAGGGCGATATCGAATCAAAGCTGATTGCAACCGCGGCAGCATTTCTCGCAAAGCAGATAGAGTCGTAAAATGAACAACGAAGCTAAACCGATCATCAAAGTTCTTCGCTCGTCAAAGGATGAATACAGCGGAATGTTTCCGCCCGAGATCAAATCCCCCGTCCTTTCGCCCGAAAAGGAATATCGCGGAACATTCAACGACGGCATAGATACGCACGAGAACAAAACGGACACTCAATCCCCGAGTCAAGGCGAGCCAAGGGCATAAAAACCGCTCCTCCGACATTTAGTCGGAGGAGCTTTCGCGTTTAGAAATATTTACTTATTTCTTCCTTGAGCTTGCAATTATCGCACCAACAACTGCAATAACAACAGCCGTGACGACTAAAACGATCGGAATAACCGGGAATCCGCTTTCTGAGTCTGTGCCAGAATCCGAAGTATCAGTGGATGGTGCGGAATCGGACTCGGTTGCATCAGCCTTTGTAGTATCGTTTGCCTTAGTAGTGTCGTCTGCCTTAGTAGTATCGTCCGCTTTAGTAGTATCCTCAGCCTTGGTGGTGTCATCAGCCTTAGGCGCTTCCTCATCCTTTATCGTGACGGGAAGTGCATCAGCGTCAAATGTGAGGATCTCCATACTCTTTGTATAATCCCACTTAGATGTAACTGCGTGGGATGTTGACAGGAATATCGACGGCACATATGCGATCTCGTCCTTGATAACGGGTGCGATATTCATTGTAGTCTGCTTGCCGTTAACAGTCGCTACAGCATCGTCGATGGTGATAACGACCGTGTTCTGACCGTTCACGCATGTGTAAGTCTTCGTCGCCGCGTCGTATGTAACCGTATCGCCGAGTGCCTTGTAGATCGTTTCAAGCGGGATCATCGGATAGCCCTCTAAAATGAACGGATCTGCAGGGAATTCGAGCTGATTTCCGTTAAGTGTAACCTTTAAAATCGTTTCGTCAGCCGATTCCTTGTGCATGTAGGAGTCAACAAGTCTGATGTCGCCAAAGTGAGTTGTATCGTTGTGGGGAGTTGTGGTAGTGTCGCTCCATCTTGCCGTGCTCGCTTGTGTACCCGAGGTCGCTTCATCGTTGATCTTGACCTCGAAGCCGATGACATTTTCCGTCTTCGGAGAAATAGCAGTAAACCTGATAGCGGCTTCAACTAAATATCCGTCCTTTGTAATAGAAACGGCGGATTTCAGATGCTCAGGCTTTGCATTTGTGCCGAAGTCGGTCTTTCCCTCGTAGGTGACAACGTACTGCGCGTCGTCGTATTGGTATGACGCTGTTTTATCGCCAATCTGGTCGATATAAAATTCGATTGAATCCTGCTGCCATGAGTTCGCAGAATTCGCGCTCAGCTTGCTGTCCGTAACCTCGGCTAAGACATACAAATTCTTATCGTCCCACATTAAGCGGATATTTGCCCATGCGCCGCTTCCCGTAACGTATTTCTTAGCGAGGATCTGATGTGTATGATCCCAGATCGAGTCGATTTTTCCGTCAATTATCGGAGTTCCGCGAGCCGCGTCTGCTGTATCAACGATAGCTCTTGGGCCGTTTATTATCTCGGGGAAATCAATTTCGTTATAGGTTTTCGGATTTTCACTTGTATAAGCGGTTTCATAGCAGCCGATGTCAAACTGAGCACCCTGAGGGCGCGCATCGCCGACAAGGTCGATAGCGGGAGCCATTGTCGATGTTCCGGTGTCGATTGCAGGCGAGCCCTCTAAAAGGTGGAAATCGCCGTTTTCCGCATCAACGAACATCGGGTCAGCCCATACGTTCTGGTAGTTAATCTTAGGGTCATCATTGATCTGACCGCTGCCGAAGCCTGATGCTTTCTGTTCAGGATTGGCTGTATTGTAGTGGATGTTGTTTGCGAAGATGATACCGCTGTTCTTGGTTCCGTAGTTCATGGTAGTTGTGCCGAGTCTTGACGCAACGGAGATGTTGTTGACAAGCTTGACATTTGTACACCACGAAACCGAGAGATTACCCCAATGCTTAAGCTGAGGCGTCTGACCGTTGTCATAGCAGGTGTTGTTTATTACATCGATATTGCTTGAATTGAAGAGATGAATTCCGCCGCCGCCGTTTCTGTAAACGACGTTGTTTTCAATCAAAGTGTAGCCCTTGTAGGGAAGCTTTTTGGAGTCGTTGGAATCGTTCTTATTGTAGTCGATGATGATTCCGTTGCCGTCTGTCCATTTTCTTCCGTTTTTGCACATTACATAGCACATGTTGTCGTGAACAACATTGTTCCTGATTATACATTTTACGCCGTAGTTGTCGTCTATATCCTGTGCGCCGAGCACGCTGATTCCCGATGAGCCGTACATCGAATACCACATGTTGTTATAAACATGGTTGTTTTCGATTGTAACATAGTCAACATCGAGCGTGCCGATTCCGCATTGCGGGAACATCGAAACGTCGCAGTTTCTGATAACAATATGATGCTGAGGCATCATGCCTGCTGCGGTTGCAGAGCGTCCGTTCGCGATAATACCGTTTGTGTTGTAGCGTGCGAGGGCGGCATTATCAATGCTCGCGCCGGTATCCTCGTGCTTGATATACGCCTCGTACATAGCCTGACCGTCTTTTGCGTTAAGCTCGTCGTTGATACCGACAAGGGTCAGTCCATCGAGAATTATGTAGGATGCGTTGATAGCGATAGCATCCCAGACACCGTATCCGCCAACCTTGAAAATAGGCTTATCGTCGCCATAGGTTGTATAGGTGATATATGCGTCTTCTGTACCTGAACGCTTGATGTTTAGTATGCTTTTGCTGGTCGCGATATACGTTCCCTCCATAAAGCAGATCGTATCGCCGGGCTTTGACTTGTCGGAAGCAAACTGAGGAGTTCTGAGGGGCTTTTCGGGTGACAAGCCGTCGTTCATATCATTTCCCGTCGGGCTGACATAAAGTATTCTGCCTGAGGATGCTTGCTCGTTTTCAGCTGCAAAAACGGGAACTGCCGCCAATATTAGTGATAACAGCAAGGAGATGGCTATTATCAGCGATAGAAGCTTCTTATTTTTCATGATTATCAAATCTCCATATAATTTCTTGCTTTGTTAAAACGAATTTTGACACATTGGATTTGTTTAAAATATGCCCGAAGCGTGGTGTGCGTTTCGGGCATATTTATTCGGAAAATGAAGTATGATCATTTCTTTTTCTTGCCGATTATCGCGATAATTGCACCTACTGCGACTATCACAACGACAACGATTACGACAGGAACGATCGGGAAGCCGCCGCTTGTTTCGTTGCCAGCAGGCTCGGTATCGGTCGAATCTGTCGATTCACTATCAGGATTTGTGGTGTCGGGTTCCTTTGTCGTTTCGGGAGGCTTTGTAACGAAGGGAGTTGTGGTTTCGGGAGCTCTTGTTGTGTCGGCAGGTAGTGTTTCGGGCGGTCCCGTAACCTCATCCGGCTCAACCGTTTGGGCATCCGAAATCTCGACGGGAAGCTTTGAAGCGTCGAAGGTCAATACGACCATGCTCTTGCTGTAATCCCATTCTTCGTTCGCCGCATGGGATTTTGTAAGGAACGAGGATGGAATATACGCCGTTTCACCCTTGATAACGGGTGCGATATCAAGTGCAATAGTCTTGCCGTTGATGTTAGCGGTCTTGCTTCCTACTGTAATTACAACAACATTCTCGCCGTTTGAGCAGGTGTAGGTATAGTTTGCCTCGTCATAGGTTACCGTATCGCCAAGCTCCTTGTAGACGGTTTCGAGCGGTATCATCGGATATCCCTCGTAAATGAACGGGTTAGCATCGAACTGCAGCTGCTTGCCGTTCAGCGAAACCTTCATAATGGTTTCGTCAGCAGATTCCATGTGCATGTAGGAGTCGACGTAATCGATCGAGCCGAAGCGTGTGGTATCTTTATTTGTAGAAGTCGTTTCATCGCTCCATTTTGCGATGCTGACGCACTTGCCGCTTCCGTCATCGTCGTTGATCTGAACATCAAATCCAACAGATACGCCCGATTTGGGTGGGTTTACGTTGATCTTGATAGCAGCTTCAACAATATATCCGTCAGATGTATGCTTAACAGCTGATATGAGGTTTTCACCCTTGCCGTTAGTGCCGAGTGAGCGAACATTGTTGATGTTTACTCTGTAATGTGCATCATCCGACATGTAGCTGTTTGTCTTGTCATCTCTCTGGTCAACGAAGAATTCAACCGAATCCTGGCTTGCATAAAGCTTGGATTTAGCACTTAGGTTGCTGTCCTTGATATCCGCGAGAACGTAAAGGTAATTTTCATCCCACATAGTGCGAACAGTACCGTGCGCGCCGTTTCCTTTGATATAGTTATTAACATTAAAAGACTGCGTGTGCTGCCAGATATAATCGATCTCGCCGTCGATCGTGGGAGTACCCTTTGCCGCAACAGCTGTTTCATAGTTTACGGCATCCTTAAGCTCAAGCTCGGCACCCGTTCCGGGGTTCTTGCTCGTGTAGGTAGATTCGTACGCGCCCATATCGTAGGTAGCACCCTGAGGACGCTTGCTTCCGTCGACGTCTATCGCGGGGGCTAAGGTCTTAGTACCAACGTCGATCGCGGGGGAGTTTTCCTTGAGATGGAAATCGCCGTTTTTAGGATCAACAAGGAGCGGGTCAGCCCAGATGTTGCCCTGATTGAGCTCAGGATCGTCGGGAAGCTGTTCCTTGCCGTTAAGCGATGCAGAGTTGTCGGGGTTGATCGTGTTATAGTGAATGTTGTTTGCAACGATTACGTTGCTGCTGTTCTTTTCGGTGTAGGAAATCGAGGATGCGCCCTCGCGTGTTGCAACAGCGATGTTGTTTACAACTCTGACATTACTGCACCATGAAACGGAGATGTTGCCCCAGTGATTAAGCTGTGGGGTAACACCGTTGTCGTAGCAGGTGTTGTTTACAACGTTGATGTTACTTGAATTGAAGAGGTGGATTCCGCCGCCGCCGTTTCTGTAAACGAGGTTGTTTTCGATAAGCGTGGTGCCCTTGTAAGGAAGACGCTTGGTGCCCTCGGCGTTGTTCTTGTTGTAGTCGATGATAATACCGTTACCGTCCGACCACTTGCGTCCGTTCTGGCACATGACCTGACAGTAGTTATCGTGAACGACGTTGTTTCTGATTATGATCTTTGTTCCGTAGTTGTCATCCATATCGGTCGTTCCGAGCAGGCTTATGCCCGACGAGCCGTAGAGAGAGAACCACATGTTGTTGTAAACGTGGTTGTTTTCAATCGTGACGTAGTCACAAGCTCCACCGCCGATTCCGCATGCAGGGAACATCGAAACATCACAGTTACGGATGATGATGTGATTATAAGGAACGCCGCCATTTTCAACATGGTTTCTGCCGTCAAATGAAATACCGTTGGTATTAACGCGAGCGTTGAACGCGTTGTCGTAAGATGCACCTGTGTCCTGATTCTTTATGACGTTATTGTAAGCCTCTTCACCCTCAGCAACGGTCAGCTCATCGTTAATTCCAACGAGGGTCAAGCCGTCAATGATGATATAAGATGCATTGATGGAAATTGCGTTCCAAACGCCGTATCCGCCAACCTTGAAGATAGGCTTTTCGCCTTCAGCAGCCTTAAAGGTGATATATGCGCCTTCCTCACCCGAGGTTTTGATGTTAAGAAGCATCTTATCTCTGAATTCCCATGTACCGCCGAGGAAAACAATTGTATCGCCCGGTTGTGCCTTGTCAGCGGCTACCTGAGGTGTCTTCAGCGGACGATTGCGAGTGAGACCGTGAAGCATATCGTTGCCGTCGGGGCTGACATAAAACGTTCTGCCCTTAGGCTTCTCATCGGCAGTATCGTCGGCAGATATCGGCATAGCCGCCGCCAACATGCCGAAAAGCATTGATAAGACGAGGATTATTGCTAATAGTGTTTTCTTTGCCATTGTATTTCTCCTTGAAAATGCTTTTTAGTTTAGATGAAAGCCCGAAGCGTTAGTGCTTTCGGGCTTTCTTAAAGTTGTGCCTTTGCTTATTTCTTCTTTTTAGTTGCAACAAATGCAATAACAGCTACTGCAGCTATTACAACTACAACAATAACTATCGGAACGATCGGGAGCTTGCCATCGGGCTCGGTGTCCGTAGAATCGGTATCGTCAGCCTTTGTGGTGTCGTCAGCTTTTGTTGTATCGTCGGATTTTGTTGTATCGTCGGATTTTGTTGTATCGTCGGTTTTTGTTGTATCGTCGGCTTTTGTTGTATCGTCGGCTTTTGTTGTGTCATCAGCCTTTGTAGTGTCATCAGCCTTTGTAGTATCGTCAGCTTTTGTAGTATCGTCAGCCTTTGTGGTGTCGTCGGCTTTTGTTGTATCATCGGCTTTTGTTGTGTCGTCAGCCTTTGTGGTATCATCAGCCTTGGTAGTGTCATCAGCCTTGGTAGTGTCGTCAGCCTTGGTAGTATCGTCAGTCTTTGTAGTATCGTTAGACTTGGTAGTATCGTTAGACTTTGTAGTATCGTCAGTCTTCGTTGTATCAGAGCCGACATTTACGGGAAGCTTTGATGCGTCGAATGTTAATACGACCATGCTCTTATTGTAATCCCATTGAACCTTGGCACCGTGGCTGTCTGCCAAGAAGCTTGCAGGAACATACGCTACATCATCCTTGATAACAGGAGCGATATCCATCTTCAGCGTCTTGCCGTTGATCGTTGCATTCTTGTCACCGATCTTGATGACTACGTTGTTCTTGCCGTTTACACATGTGTAAGTTTTGTTTGCGCTGTTATAGGTAACCTTATCGCCGAATTCCTTGTAGATGGTTTCGATCGGGATCATCGGATAACCCTCTAAGATGTACGGATCAGCAGGGAACTGCAGCTGCTTGCCGTTAAGCGAAACCTTCATAATGGTTTCGTCAGCAGATTCCATGTGCATGTAGGATTCAAGATAATCGATCGAACCGAAGCGTGTGGTATCTCTGTTCGTTGAAGTCGTTTCATCGCTCCATTTTGCGATGCTGACGCACTTGCCGCTTCCGTCATCGTCGTTGATCTGAACGTCAAATCCAACTGATACGCCAACCTTGGGCTTGTTAACATTGATCTTGATAGAAGCCTCAACGATATATCCGTCAGATGTCTGCTTAACAGCTGTCTTGAAGTTTTCAGCCTTGCCGTTTGTTCCAAACGACTGAACATTATTGATGTTTACACGGTAATGCGCATCATCCGAGAGGTAACTGTTTGTCTTATCATCTCTCTGGTCAACGAAGAATTCAACCGAATCCTGGCTTGCATAAACTTTAGACTTTGCGCTCAGGTTGCTGTCCTTGATATCTGCAAGAATGTAAAGATAATTATCATCCCACATAGTGCGAACAGTACCGTATGCGCCGCTTCCTTTATTGTATTTTCTGACATTAATGGACTGTGTGTGCTCCCAGATAGAATCGATCTCGCCGTCGATCTTGGGAGTACCCTTTGCCGCAACAGCAGTTTCAAAGTTTTCATGATCCTTAAGCTCAAGCTCCGCGCCCGTTCCGGGGTTCTTGCTCGTGTAAGGAGTTTCATAAGCACCCAAATCGTAGGTTGCACCCTGAGGACGCTTGTTGCCGTCGAAATCCTTCTCGGGCGCTAAGGTCTTGGTACCTTGGTCAATTGCAGGGGAATTTTCGCGAAGCATGAAATTTGCGTTTTCGGGGTCGATAAGGAGCGGGTCAGCCCAGATGTTGCCCTGATTGAGGTTAGGATCATCAGGAAGCTGATTCATTCCGTTTTTCGCGGGGTCAAAGTCAGGGTTTGCAGTGTTATAGTGAATATTGTTTGCAAAGATTACGTTGCTGCTGTTCTTATCAACATAAGAGATGGAGGATGCGCCCTCGCGTGTTGCAACAGCGATGTTGTTGATTACTCTTACGTTGGTGCACCAGTTAGCGGTGAGGTTGCCCCAATGAATAAGCTCAGGGGTTTGTCCGTTATCGTATGTTGTGTTGTTTACAACGTAGATATTGCTTGAGTTGAAGAGGTGGATTCCGCCTCCGCCATTCTTATAAACGATGTTGTTTTCGATAAGGGTATAGCCCTTGTAGGGAAGACGTGTGGTACCCTCAGCGTTGTTCTTGTTGTAGTCGATGATGATGCCGTTACCGTCAGACCATTTGCGTCCGTTCTGACACATAACCTGACAGTAGTTGTCGTGAACAACGTTGTTTCTGATTATAATCTTAACACCGTAGTTATCATCAATATCAGTTGTACCAAGAACCGAGATTCCCGATGCACCGTAGAGTGAAAACCACATATTGTTGTAAACATGGTTGTTTTCAATTGTGACGTAGTCGCATGCATGACCGCCGATTCCGGCTCCGGGGAACATGGAAACATCGCAGTTGCGGATGGTAATATGATTGAATGGAACACCGCCGCTTTCAGCATGCTTTCTGCCGTCAAATGAAATACCGTTAGTATTAACACGAGCGTTGAACGCGTTGTCATAAGGTGCGCCCGTATCTTGATTCTTTATTACATTATTATAAGCCTGCTCACCCTCGGCAACGGTCAGCTCATCGTTAATTCCAACGAGTGTTAAACCGTCAAGGATGATGTAGGAGGCCTGGATTGAAAGTGCATCCCAGACGCCGTATCCGCCAACCTTGAAGGTAGGCTTTGCACCCTCAGCGGCTTTGTAGGTGATGTATGCACCTTCCTCACCCGAGGTTTTGATGCTCATCATATTCTTATCTCTGAATTCCCATGTACCGTCCATGAAAATTACAGTATCGCCCGGCCTTGTCTTGTTAGCGGCGATCTGCGGAGATTTCAGCGCACGCTCAGGTGTCAGACCGTTGTTCAAGTCGTTTCCGTCGGGGCTGACATAGAAGGTTCTTCCTTCGGTTTTGTCGGGCTGCTCAACCTCTACCATCGCATCGACGATTTTCATATCGTCAAAATATGTAGGATTAACTGCGTCGAGATTTTTTGTCTGACCGTAGAATGCGATTCTTTCGATGTTCATGTAATCGATCTCGGCATCAACAAACTTGTTAGTTTCCCATCTGACAGCTACATCGGGGAAGGCGCCCAGAGGAATCTGCACGAACTGCCAATCAGGATTTGAAGGGTCAACATATGTCGGAATCAGCGGAACTCTCGCTTCGGATGAGGTTCCGTCCTCGCGGTCGTCGATCAGTGTTAAATTGATCTGATTAACAGAAGATTCACAGCAATACCAGAACGATAAAACACCGTTCTTCTTTGTTTCCTCGTCGATCGCAAGCTTCGGATTGAAATAAATAACCGAAGTTGACTGATTCGAGTTGGGGTTGTAATTAATTACCATGGAAGCGTCGCCCGACTTTTTCACATTTGTATCAAGCGCGGTGGGCTGTGCTACACCCCATGAACCTAAAGAGCCCTGAACCACGGCATCTTCAAAGATTGATCGAATGACATTCGGCTCATCGCCCTCAGCTGAAACCGGTATGGTAGTTACAGGGATCATACCGAAAAGCATTGTGAGCACAAGAATAACTGATAATAATGATTTCTTTGCCATAATTATTCTCCTTATTAGTTTTTGTATTAAAATGTGAGAATCACAAGATATTCAACATGATTATCCATTTCATACAAATATAATATATCCTCTGCATTTATTATATAGTATAATTGTTCGTAAAACAATAGTTTTTCTTTAGATATTATTGTTGTATTTTAAGATTTTAATGGAAATTAAGAAGTGTTTTGAGGCGTTCAAAAGGACAGAATTTCATCAAATCAGATTCATACAAAAAACGCCCAAATTTGTAATAAATTCGGGCGTTTGTTATTCAGCTTCAGAAAAAAATGTCAATGCATTCTCAAGTCCAAGAGATGGTCAATCTCGTTTGAACTCGGAACGGATTTAAGATACTCCTCAATCTTGTACATCGAATAGAGCGAATCAGAGCTGAGTTTTTTTGTAATATAGGAAAGGGAAGTATCGATATCAGGCCTTCGATCAGTCAGATTATGGCAATCTGTGCCGATCAGATGTATACGATCTTTCGAAAGCATTTTAACAGCCTTGCGCTTGGTCCAAAATGAATTGAAAAATTCAGCGTTGGCTTGGAACATCACACCGTTTCGGTGTAATCTATCCCAAACGGCTTTTGAATTAGCGGAGAGATAACGTTCGATGTGAGCGAGCACGATGGTAACATCAGGTCGGCTGTTTAGCTCAATGATCGTTGATATCATTCTCTCGGTCCAAGGCACAGTCGGCATTTCAAGAAGCAGCATTTTTGTACCGCTTAGCCTGAGCAGGGAAAGGTCCTCGGTCTGGCAAATTCCCTCATAATAAAGGACTTCGGCTCCAAGTATAATTGACGGATGGTCGGGCGTGAGATAGGGCTTCAGCGAATCGAACGCCTTCTGACGCTTGATGACGAATGCCTCGGGAGATGTTCTTCGTGCGTAGAAATGCGGGGTGGCACATACCGTTGTCACTCCCTGCGAGGATAAAAGCCTCAGCATTTCAAGGCTTTCTCTGACACTCTTGCTTCCGTCGTCAACGTTTGGCAGTATATGTGTATGAAAATCTACCATATAGATTTACTTAGTTCCTGCGAGTGGGACTAAAATTGATTTGCGGATCGAGTGAGTCGGATGAATCGAAAGGACTTTCACCGTTCCGTCTGAGCTTCTTCGAGGGAGTGTTCTCGCTTCCGTAGCCATATCCGTAGCCGTAGCCGTATTTGTGAGAGTAGCCTCTGCCGCCTTTTTTGTAACGCTTTTCCGGCGGCTCGGAACCGTTCAGTACAAAGCCGAGGATCTTGATCTGCATATACTCCATCTGACGCATTGCAGCTGCAAGGGATCTTTGATCGCAGTAATTCTGTCTGACGACCATCAGCATTCCCGAAAGCAGGGGAGCAACCGTCAAGCTGTCGCTTACCGCGGAAACAGGCGGAAGGTCGATAATAATGTATTCGAAGTTCTTAGCGAGTGCTGCCACGATCTTTTCCATACGCTTGGATGCAAGCATTTCGGATGGATTGGGCGGAATTTCTCCTGCGGGCATAATGCCAAGCTTCTTGTGAAGTCTTGAATCACGAACCGCTTCGGAGAGTGTGTTAAGTCCTGCAAGAACATTTGAAAGACCGGGAGTGGGATTAATGCTGAGTGTTTTTGAAACTACGGGAAGTCGCATATCAGCTTCAATAAGAAGCGTCATTTTGCCGCTTTGTGCGATCGTGTATGCGAGATTCAGAGCCGTGGTTGACTTTCCTTCGCCGGGCATCGTGCTTGTAACGCCGATCACCTTGCATTCGTTTTCATCGGAAAGGGAAAACATCAGGTTGGTACGAAGCAGCTTGTATGCTTCAGAAGACGCAAAATTGAGCTTATCGCCGATAAATTCGCGTCTGTCCTGAGCTTCGATTTTCTTTTTATTGAAAAGACTTGTGTTTGAGAATATTTTTTTCATAGACATACTTAGTCAACCCCTTTGCTATCATCGGCGCCATAGCTGTAGTAGCTTGAACCGCTCTTGCTCATCATGTCGGGAATAACCGCAAGCACGGGCAAGCCATAGGTTTCGATAAGATATTCTTCGCCATGAACGAGATTATCAAGAATTTCGCGAAGTACAATAATACCGCCTGAAATTACAATTCCGAGCAGCAAACCGATCGCTGTATACTTGCTGACGCTGGGCGAGGATTTGCTTGTGGGAACAATCGCATAATCGACTACGCGGGTTGAGCTACCTTCTATTACCTCTTCGATCTTATCGGGAAGAATGTTGGCAATCGTGTTTGCGATCAGCTGAGCTCTGCGAGGGTCGGAATCTTCAACAGTGACGCTGAAGACCTGAGTTCCGTTAACAGCTTCTGCCGAGATCATCCTTGACAGCTGCTTATAGGTAATGTCAAGGTCTGCCTCCGAGATTACCTCCTCGAGGGTGAGGCGGGTCTTCAGAATAACTATGTAGAGGTCTACAAGTGTTTCGGATGCGGTAATATCGGAAGTTGTGATCTTTACAGGAGTCTGAGTGACCGTTGCCGCGCTTGCGTTGATATATATAAGCGATTCTGCTTCATACATCGGCGTTGCGATAAATGCTGAGTATACAAAGAAGCTGGCTGCGAAGATCACAGCTACAATAATAATGAGTACCTTGTTCTTCCATAATGCTCGAAGAAGTTGCAATAAATCTATTTCCAATGCTTCATTTTTGTTTTCCATGTTGAGTTTGTCTCCTTAAAAATTTTAAACCTATATATGTTTATTTCAAAGAATAAACCTAACAAATTATGACGTTTTCGTCCTCGAGAGAATCCTCAACAGTCTTGTTAAAAACTTCTGCGGGGCAGTATGTCGGCACGTGCTTTGCAACAGCTTCAACGGCAGAGCTTATATCATTCTTTGCCATTGCACTTCGCAGCTCGTCAAGCGCCTTTTCCATGCTCTCACGGCTGTCCGGACGGTCGTGCTCGATAAATATAAGGTCGTTTGAGGTCTTTGCAAGGTTTTCGGATTTTATGAGAAGCTCCTCGTAAAGCTTTTCGCCCTTACGAAGTCCTATCTCTACGATGTCGATATCGGTGTAGGGCTCAAGTCCCATAAGAGATATCATTTTCTCTGCAAGAGAGAGGATCTTTATCGGCTTGCCCATATCAAGAACGAACAGCTCGCCGTCCTTTGCAAATGAGCCTGCCTCCATTACGAGGCCGACAGCCTCGGGAATGGTCATAAAATAGCGTGTGATACGCTTATCGGTGAGCGTTACGGGACCTCCTGAGAGAATCTGTTCCTTAAACAGGGGAATAACGCTTCCGTTGCTGCCGAGTACGTTTCCGAAACGAACGGCGGTGAAGATCGTTTTGCTGTCTGTGCGGCACTGAATAATCTTCTCGCACAAGCGCTTGCTTGCGCCCATAATATTCGTCGGATTTACAGCCTTATCGGTTGAAATGAGAATAAATTTCTCGACGCCGTATTTCTCAGCCGCATTTGCAACATTGTATGTACCGAATACGTTATTCTTGATCGCCTCCATCGGGCTTGTTTCCATAAGCGGAACATGCTTGTGAGCAGCTGCGTGGAATACGATATCGGGACGATATTTTGCAAATATGGAATCTATGCGATCCGCATCGCGTACGGATGCAATCAGCACCTCAAGCGGAAGCTCACTTGAATAGGTTCTTATAAGCTCCTGCTGAATTTCATATGCGTTGTTTTCATATATATCAACAATGATGAGCTTCTTTGGCCCAAGCTTGATGATCTGTCGGCAGAGCTCACTACCGATCGATCCTCCGCCGCCCGTAACGAGCACGGTCTTGCCTTTGTAAAAGGCTCTTTTGGATTCGGAGTCAAGGTTGATCGTGTTTCTGAAAAGAAGCTCCTCGATCTTGAAATTACGAATGACCATTTTATTGCTCTGCGTCGAATGGGAATAGGAGCCGCCGAAGTCATACATTTTGACCTTGAGGCCGTATGAGCTGTATTGCTCGAAAAGCTTTGCCTTGACTTCATTCGAGGCTTCGGGAAGTGCGATAATGACCTCCTTAACGCCTGCTTCACGAAAATGAATCAAGGTTTCCTTGCTTTCGCTGTAGATCGGAAGCTCGTGAAGCTTGTTGCCGATCTTTCCTTTATCGGTATCGACGAAGCAGATCGGTTTGTAGCTTGCTGAGGGATTACGGATAAGCTCGTATGCGAGAGAAGCGCCGACGTTGCCTGCGCCAACGATTGCTATATTGATCTTATTTTCTTTTGTAGAGCCGTTTCGCATATCCTCAGCGCGGTGTCTGTTGGCGTAGAGCAGCTGATATGCAAATCTGCTGACAAGGGATGCGAGCATGACAGCCATTACAATTATCGTCGTGAAAGCCATTCCGGGACGGAGCACGGGGAAGAGAAAGACTAATATAATGAAAAGAATATATGCATAAGCGTCCGCGAAAACAAGCTTTATATATGCGCGCACGTTGGAATAACGCAGAATACTTGTATAAACACCAAGTATATAACGTGTAACGAGCATCAGCACCAAAAGTAATGACATCTTGCCGATAATCAGCGAAACATCGAGCTTATTCGACGAGATATAAGGATAAATCATCGAGAAAGCCAATGTAACAAAGAAGAAAATTGCCGAATCAATAAGCAAGAGCGTCAATTTTCTTTTATTCATATTTTACCGTTCTCTTGCATTGAAGAGCTCCTTTTGTCGAAAGTAGGCATAAATATACACAGAGGGCATAGCTATACCACATAAAAGTATACCATACAATCAGCAAAAAATCAAGCCTTTTTTTAATTTTTGTTCATGTGGATTAAAATGTCATTTTGATATTAAGTATCTACTACAGTATGCACAATCCGACAAATAAAACTATAATTTTTGATTATATAAGACAGCTGTTATTTGCGTGCGATAATTGATACGAGCTCGGGATCGGTGATGTTGCCCACTCTGTCGGTTATGCTTGCAAAGCCTCTCCAGCTCCATACTGCGTGACCGATTCCGACCTCGTTTAAGAGATCCATGAGGTCGCTGTACCAACGCTTCTGCGAGGGAATATCGACATAATTGATACATCCGAACTCACCGCAGTAGAGCGTGCGGTCATACTTGTTCATGAATTCGTAAACGGGCGCAAGCATATCTCTTAAATACGCCTTGTCGATGTGGCGGTCCATATCGGCAGGGATTGGCTTGCCTTTCCAAAAGCCCTTGTGGTCCTTTGAATCGAACGGATATTCGACATCGTTTTTGTAATCTCGCATATCGCCTATCCACGAGGCATGCTGATGTGTGAACATCATCGGATGATAGAAATGGAATGTGTAGTAAATGTGAGGATTATCGCTGATAACGAGATCCTTCATGCCGTCAACGCCGTTGTAGTTGTTTCCGCCTACCATGATGTCGCGCCAGGGGGTGATCTCGTGGATCATCTCGGCTGTGCGCATCCAAAGGTCGTTCCAAGGGGTAACATCGTCAAGCACAAGCTCGTTTAAAAACTCGAACATTATGTGTTTTTTATCGGCATAACGGTATGCGAAGAAACGCCAGATCGCCATAAAACGATCCTGCATTTTCTTGTCGGTGAACAGCGTTGCCGTGTCGAAATCCGAAAAGAAGAAGCCCGGCGCCTTGTGCAGGTCGAGAACCACGTTAAGCCCGTATTTTTCGCACCATTCGATCAGATTATCTATGAATTTTACGCGCATGGGGTTGTAGATGAACGGATCGCTGTCGTCCTCAAAAAGAGGGTAATCGATGGGAAGACGAACGTGGTCAAGCCCTGACGCCGCGATCCTTGCAATATCGGGCTCGTTGATGTAGGTCGAGAAGTGCTCGTCGGATTTGTTTCCGTATTGGCTGAGCCAATGTCCGAGGTTTGTACCGTTTAAATAACCATCATGCTTTTTCATAACTATGCTCCTATCTGAATGTTTTTTGTAATACACCATGAAGCAAAAATGCTTGCTCGCAAGGGCATTTTTGCGAAGCCGTCAATACCGCATCCGCGCTGGGCGCGGCGGGGCGAGGTCCTAAGAACTGCGAAGCAGGGCTTATGCGGATATTAAACCATGAAGCAAAAATGCTTGCTCGCAAGGGCATTTTTGCGAAGCCGTCAATACTGCATCCGCGCAAGGCGCGGCAGGGGCGAAGCCCCAAGAACTGCGAAGCAGGGCTTTATGCGGATATTATAACATACGCTTTTTAAATATTGTGCGATATTTTGTTAATAAATAAATATTCACTGACACGTCATCGAGAAAAATCTGAGAAAATTGATAAATGGTACTTGTAATTAATGGGAAGTTGAGTTATAATAGATTTATGGTAAAATAGGTTAGCTTTGAGTAGGAGAATTTTATGAATATCGGAATAATCGGCTTTGGCTCGATGGGGCGTACACACGCTTTCGCCATTGACAGCCTGAAGTATTACTATAAGGACCTACCGTTCACCGCAAGGCTCGGTGGAATCTACACGCGCACGCCCGAAACACGCGAGATGGCGGCGAGGGAATTTGACTTTGCAAAAGCTTATTCGAGCATTGACGAGATGATATCCGACCCTGATATCGATGTTATCGACATCACGACGCCGAATATCGCCCACTTTGACATAATCAAAAAAGCAGCAGCGGCAGGGAAGCATATCTACTGCGAAAAGCCGCTTTGCATAAATGAAGCCGAGGCTAACGAAGCCGCCGAACTTGTAAAGGCATCGGGCGTTACGGCACAGATCGTTTTCAATACGCGCTTTCTCTCACCGATCATGCGCGCAAAGCAGCTTATCGACGAGGGACGACTCGGACGCATAATCAGCTTTCGCTGTGCGTATCTCCACGCTTCCTGCACAGATTTAAACAAGAATGCAGGCTGGAAGCAGAACCGCGATATCTGCGGAGGCGGCGTATTATTCGACCTCGGCTCGCATGCTATCGACCTTGTTTATCATCTCTGCGGCGATTTTAAATCGGTTCAGGGACGCTCGCTTATAGCACACCCCGTCAGACGCGGAATGGACGGCTCGGAATGGAAAACCAATGCCGACGAAGCGTTTTACATTATCGCTGAGCTTGCTTCGGGAGCTGTTGGAACGATTGAGGCATCCAAGCTTGCGATCGGCTCAAACGACGATTTCACACTCGAAATCTACGGCGATCGAGGTGCGATCCGCTTTAATATGATGGAGCCGAGCTGGCTCTGGTTCTACGACGCGACTGACAAGAGCGGTGAGTTTGGCGGAGAATCAGGCTTCAAGAAGATCGAATGCATCGGACGCTATCCTGCGCCGGGCGGAATCTTCCCGGGTGTCAAGGCTCCGATCGGCTGGGTTCGCGGACACATCGCTTCGATGTATTCGTTCCTTAACGCCGTTCATATGAAGATACCCACGAATCCATCGTTTGACGACGGAGCTTATGTTCAGCGCATTATGGAGGCCGCCTATCGCTCGGACGAAACAAAATCTGTCGAGGGCTGTGAACGCATTGTTTAAAAATATAGATATAGTCTGTATTAATTGAAAGGAAACCTTGAAATGATAAACAATCTTAGAGTTATCGGACTTACGGGAGGTACGGGCGCAGGCAAGGGCGAGGTTTCGCTCTGCTTTATGACACACGGGATCAAGTGTCTTGATACCGATAAGGTCTCGCGCGCTGTTTCAGCCAAAGGACAGCCCTGCTACAACGAGCTTGTCGAGTATTTTGGAAACGGCATTCTTCTTCCCGACGGAGAGCTTAACAGAAAGGGGCTTGCCGCGCTTGTTTTCGGCGAGGAGGATCCCGATCTGCGAAGGGAAAAGCTTGACGCGCTGAATCGCATCACACACCGTCATATAATCGAAGCTATCAACGTATGGCTTAACGAGCGCGAAGCAGAGGGAGCAGAGCTTGCAGTCGTCGATGCGCCTCAGCTTTTTGAATCGGGCTTTGATAAGCACTGCGATTATATCGTTGGAGTTATTGCCGATATGGACGTGCGCATTCGCAGAATCATCTCGCGCGACAACATCACTCACGATGCGGCAGAAAAGCGTATCCGCTCGCAAAAGCCGGATGACTTCTTTACCGAAAACTGCGATTTCGTTGTTTACAACAACGGCGGAATAGAGCTTCTCAGAGTTCAGGTTGACCACCTGCTCGAGAAAATCAACTACTTTGATTAAGCGCATTTTATCATTTCTGTTATTGCTCGGTGTTCTGCTTGCCGTCAGCTTTTTACTTCTACATAAGTTTTACAAGCCTCAGCTTGAGATCAACCTTTACCCGACAAGCTTTTCCGAGTTCGTTGAGAAATACGCCGATGAATATGCCTTGCCGCCGGAGCTTGTCTATGCGGTGATCAGAACGGAAAGCTCGTTTGATAAGGACGCTGTTTCAAATAGGGGCGCAAAAGGGCTTATGCAGTTAATGGATGATACATACGAATGGATCGCAACAATGTGTGGAGAGCCTCACATGCCCGAGTGCATTTTTGATCCTGAGTATAATATTAAGCGCGGCTCGTGGCTTCTTGCGCATCTTTACAAGATGTTCGGCTCATGGCGCGAGGCACTTGCGGCATACAACGCAGGAATCGGCAGAGTTAAGGGCTGGCTTGAAAGTGCAGAATACAGCGCTGATGGAAAAACTCTCGATGTCATCCCATTTTCCGAAACCGAGGCGTATGTTGAGCGCGTGCTTGAGGCGGCAGAGAAATATCGGGAATTATATTCGTAAAAATTGCCGTATACGGCAGATAGGAGAATAAATCATGGAAGAAAAAACAAAAGGACAGCTTCTCACAGAAAAGCTCGTCTACAAAAATCAAAGCACATTTGAAAGCAAGAACGGCGATAAGGAAGCCGTAAATGCTTACTGCGAGGGCTACAAAAGGTTCCTTGACAACGGTAAGACCGAGCGCGAGGTAGTCAAGGAAGCTATCGAAATGATCAGTGCAAAGGGCTATAAGCCGTATATTATCGGCGACAAGCTCGAGCGCGGCGGCAAATATTACCTCAACAACAGAGGAAAGAGCCTCTTTATGTTCAAGCTCGGCAAGGAGCCGATCGAAAACGGTATTCGCATTACCGCTTCGCATATCGACTCACCGCGCATCGACTTCAAGCCGCGCCCCGTTTATGAGGATGGCGAGCTCTGCTACTTCAAGACACATTACTACGGCGGAATCAAGAAGTATCAATGGGTAACAACTCCCCTGGCGCTCCACGGTATTATCTGCACCAAGGATGGCGAGGTAAGCGTTTCTGTGGGCGAGGATGAAAACGATCCGGTATTCTATATCAGCGACGTTGCTCCGCACATCGGTCAGCTTCAGGCTCAAAAGCATGTCGGCGAGGCTATTACAGGCGAAATGCTCAACGTTATCGCAGGAAGCGAGCCGTTTGACGACGAAAAGGCTTCCGATAAGATCAAGCTCACCGTTTTAAGCCTTCTCAACGAAAAGTACAACTGCACCGAGGCTGATTTAATCCGCTCCGAGCTCTGCGTTGTTCCTGCTGCAAAGGCTCGCGACGTCGGACTCGACCGATCCATGATCGGATCCTACGGACACGACGACCGCGTTTGCGCATATCCGTCTATCACAGCTATGCTTGAATCCGAGGATTCCGAGCATACTCTCATGAACATTATCGCCGACAAGGAAGAGGTTGGCTCTGACGGTGTCAGCGGTATGCAGTGCGAACTTCTTCGCGATATTATCGAGGAGATCTCTCTTGCACTCGGCGGAAATCCGCGCCTTGTACGCGCGAACTCCAAGTGCCTCTCGGCAGACGTTAACGTAGCTTACGATTCCTGCTTCCCTGAGGTTTACGAGCGCCGCAATACAGCATTCCTCAACCACGGCGTTGTGCTTTCAAAGTACACGGGTGCACGCGGCAAATCCGGCACATCCGATGCTTCGGCTGAATTCGTTGCTTTCGTTACACGCATTTTCGATGATAACAATATCGATTGGCAGATGGCTGAGCTCGGCAAGGTTGACCTCGGCGGCGGCGGAACGGTTGCTAAATATATCGCTAACGCTAACATCGACACGATCGACCTCGGCGTTCCGGTAATTTCGATGCACGCTCCTTACGAGCTCGTTGCGAAGAACGACGTTTATATGACGCACAAAGCAATTCTTGCTTTCTATAAATAATTCCATCTAAATATTAAGGAGAAACCAAAATGAATGACATTCTTAAGAAAATCGGTTTGTACGGTATTGTACCCGTAATCAAGATTGATTCTGTTGATCAGGCGATTCCGCTTGCCCGCGCACTCTGCAAGGGCGGTCTTCCTGTAGCTGAGATCACATTCCGCACAGCTTGTGCTGCTGAGGCTATCAAGCTTATCACTGCTGAATTCCCGAACATGCTCGTCGGTGCAGGAACAGTTCTCACTCCCGAGCAGGTTGACAAGGCTGTAGAAGCAGGTGCAAAGTTCATCGTCAGCCCCGGACTTAATCCCAAGGTTGTTAAGCATTGCATCGAGATCGGTGTGCCGATCACTCCCGGCTGTGCTAATCCGTCCGACATCGAAACCGCTTTGGAGCTCGGACTTGATGTTGTTAAATTCTTCCCGGCAGAGGCTGCAGGCGGTCTTCCCATGATCAAGGCAATGAGCGCACCCTACGGCGGCTTGAAGTTCATGCCTACCGGCGGTCTTAATGAATCCAACATCCTCTCCTACTTAAAGTTTGACAAGATCCTCGCTTGCGGCGGAAGCTACATGGTTTCGAACGATCTCATGAAGGCAGGCGATTGGGACGGCATCACAAAGCTCACAAAGAACGCTGTTATGCAGATGCTCGGCTTTGAGCTCAAGCATATCGGCATCAACTGCGAGTGCAAGGAGCATGCTATGGCATCCCTCAATCTTCTCGAAACAATGTTCGGCTTCGAGGCTCAGGCACCCGGCTCAAAGGGCATTTTCGCTGGAACAGAGTTCGAGCTTATGTATGAGCCCTTCCTCGGAACAAAGGGTCACATCGCGATCGGCACGAACTTCATCGAGCGCGCTGTATTCTACTTCGAGAATATGGGCGTCAAGTTCAACTACGACACTAAGAAGGTAGGCCCCGACGGCAAGTATCCTGCAATCTATTTTGCAGACGAGATCGCAGGCTTCGCTTTCCATCTCGTTCAGAAGAAGTAAGTCTGACGACAAAATCATCCGCGCTTTCTGATATGCCCCCCAAAAGTCTGTCTAACTTTTGGGGGGCATATCAAGTCACGTTTTTGTCGTTATTTTTAAATCATCGAAAAAATGTAATATACACGCTTGTGTTTTTTGCTCAATCAACCACAAGTTGATTAACAAATCCTTTTAATATATTGAACTTTTGGATAACACACTATAATATAATCATCATATTAACCTGGAGAAACCGACATGGATAATACGAAATGCTTGATCACCTATGAAATTATAAAGAAAATCTCACTTGAAAATTCATTTCAAGAAAGTTACGACAATAATGGTGTTGTAGATGGATACATTTCGAAATTTACAGCGAAACCTGAAATGGGTTTTAATTTTGATTATTTGATATATATCCCTATATCTTTAATGACTAATCCCATATTAATAATCGAAGGTCCGACAGTCGGTGAAATAGGACCAATCGAAAAGGCCATTGAAATTGTATATAATAAAGCGGTTTTCGAATTATCCACCGGCGGTTTTCCGCATTTTTTAGCAAAAAAAATTCACTGCCCCATTATCATGCCACTTTTCCCTCGACCTGAAGACAAGGAAAATAACACTAATATCTTCACTCATGCACTGACAAGCAAAAGCATGTCGATTAACGAATATCCGATTGCACGAATTGATTTACAGCTCATTGCAATGTTTCAGGACATAAAGAATCGATTTTTAAATGCAAATATAGAATTGTATGATAGATTTATCGTGAAAGGTTTTTCAGCAGGCGGAGAATTTGCTCATCGCTTTACTATACTTCATCCAAACTATGTTTTGGCGGCTATCAGCGGTGGATGTATGCATTCTTTCACTCTGCCACTGAAAACTTTTAATGGTGAAACTTTGCTATGGCCTAATGGCTTAGGAAATATGGATCAATATCCAAATATCAACCCATGTTTTGAGGAATACAAATCAATTCAACAGTTGTTTTATATGGGCGATATAGATTATAACGACTCCGTTCCGTATCGTGATTCTTACACGGAGGAGGAGCGTCAACAAGTCTACAGATTGTTTGGTAAGATTGGTATGCCTGACCGCTGGAACCTGTATCAGGAACTGATTAAGGAACTTAACCTTAATAATATTGTTTGTATAACTCAGCATGGCATCGATCATAAACCCGGAGATGAAATTCGTCAATATATCGTGAATTACTTGCAAGACATAATAGCTCAAATATAGCTGTTATTCATAACTTGACATGCTCGATCAAATCTACATGTATTTAGAACACAATCCGACGTGCAAGTTACGGACGCTCATATCTTCTTCGAGCTGATTTTTTACGAAATCGAAGATGACGGAAATATGTTCATTACGGAATCCATTTACGGACACCGTCATGTCATCTATGATTTTGAAACAATGAAATATAGTCAATCCAAATTTGAAACTAAAAGGAATGAGCTCGGTTCAGCACCGAACTCATTCTCAACCAATTTAATATTTACTTTTGTCTAAATTTTTGGGGGCAGTTCTCGCTCGGAGGATTTTTTAGTATTATCTTTCTTAAAGCGTCTTACGATCAAGAAAATGGCAAGAGCCAAAAGCGCAGCCGCAGCTGCATAAAATACCCATGTTAAGAGTGGCGTTGCAATAAGAATCGCTGTAGGTCCGTCAGCTCCGCCAATAATTCCAATATCCATTACGAGAGCGTCCTCCAATCGACGATCTGAATGCCCGTCATGTATTTCGGAAGCATTTCCTCAGCTGTGTAACCGAGATTTGCGAGATCGCGAAGTCCGACCTGCGAGATTCCGACACCGTGTCCCCAGCCCTTGCCTGCAAAGATAAAGTTGTTTGAGCTTGTGGCGGTGTAGGTGACCTTTTCGGTCGTGGAAGATGTTCCGCTGAGCATTCTGCTGCCGCTTTTTGAGATAACGTGACCGTTTGCAAGCTCAATTTCGGCAGTTCCCGAGGCGGTCAGCACCTTTTTGGTCGATTTTGCATCAACGGTTGTCTGACTTGATGCGTCGATGATCTTGACCGAATCGGCTTTCGTGGTTGTAAAGGTCGTCTTGTCAGCTTTTACGCTGCCTTTTCCGACAACAAAGTTCGCGCTGTTAAGATATTTCGAGAGTGCGTTGCGAACTCCGTCGGTGGTTTTAATTGTAATCTTTGTGCCGTATGAATCGGTCAGTGAGAGCTGGTAGACATAGGTTGAATTTTTTGCGAGCTGATCAATTGTGATGCTCTTGATCTCTCCGCGAAGGTTGGAGTAGCCTTTTGTATCGCGAAGATATGTTAGAAGCTCTGTGGGAGAAACCTCGACCACCCATTCGCCCTCGGAATGCTTTGTGTAGATCTCCCAAGGAGTTTCAACAGCTACGAGATAAGGATAAGCTCTGCCGCCCCACGCGTCGTCAACGCCAACGGTGCATCCGCCCGCAACCGCGCTGTAAAACGCTGTTACGATCTCGTTGCCGCTTGCCATTACAAGTCCTGCTGTTTCGTCAACAGCCCTTTCAACGATGGAAGTAATTGAACCTCTGCCGCGATATACCTGACAATGCGAGGTATTGCAAAGGTCAACCTGATACGACTTCTCGTGATTATGCTTGCCCGAAATCGCAAAGGAGCGAACTCCGATTGCAAAAGCCTTCTGAGCCTCGATCGGCCAGCTTGAGGAGATCTCGTAGGGAAGTACACCCTTTACGTATTCGCCGAGCGGAATAACGTCCGTGAGCGAAACGCCGTCGATCGGATTGCCGTCAGAATCGGTCGAAATGTATCTGCGGAACATGAAAACGCCGTCGTACAGTCTTTTTGCAGGTGTGATTAAATAGTTCTTTTCACCTGTCGGCGCATTACGCGCTGTGATTCCGAGCGCGGTTTGATCCTTGTCGTCGTATTCGAACAAAAGCTTGTCAGTCAACGGGTCAACGAGCGAAACTGCCGTATCTGATGGGGATGCAACTACCCACGGAAGGCTCGTCTTTTCTGTGAGGATCTGGCATATTAACTGTGCATCTGAAGCAGATGAAAAGCTGCCTGCACGAACTCTGAAGCTGCCGTTGATATAAGAGGGAATGGCATACAGAAAAAGCTCGTTTAGCGTTTCGTTAACCGATGTGATTATGCCTGCAAGGTCATCCTTGGTAAGCTCTGAGTCGAGCTCGGCATGATACCCACCGACAACGGCGTTTGAGCCGCTTGAGGTTTTCGAATAGGTCATGTCGGTTTTGGAAAGGGTAGCATCGATGATGCAGGAAACCTTTGTAATATCGGTGCTCCAGATCGGTGTGTGTGTCAGATCGCCGTTTCGATTAACGATGTTGATATCGAAGCCGTAAAGTGAGTCGGTTTCAAAGCCAACAGTTACATCCGAGCCGTACATAAGTCCGATACGAATGAGCCGCTTGTCAGCTTCAAGGTCGGGAGCTGACTTGACGTCAGCGGCGTATGCAGGTAAAACGAGGTTGTAGATAAGAGTTCCGAAAAGCGAAAGCACGAGCGCAGCTACAATAATAATTGAGAGAACCCGACGAAGCTTTTCCTGTGATTTTTTACTGAACAATCGTATACGCTCCTCTCACCATTACATAAGCGTCGTTTGAGGTGATCTGGATTCCGCGTCCGTCGCCGCCTCTCGGAACGAGCAGACTGTGGTACAGCGGAACGCTCTCGGCGTTCATGAGCTCCTCACCGGTGGAGATATCGTTAATGCCGTTGATGGTTATAGATACAACGATAGCGCTTCCTGTGCGCAGAATGATCTCGCAGGAGGATTCAGCAAGAAGCTTGGTGCCTTTGGGTAAAAATTCAACCTTATACTGATTCTCCTCAACTCTTTGAGAGAGAACGGAATTAGCATCCTGCAGAGTCTGCATCTCGGTTCGCAGAGCTGTATTCTCCTGCTCAAGCACGTCAAGCTTTTCTTTAAGTGAGTTAATTGCATCGGTGCAAAGCTTGAGCTGTTCATCGATGCCTTTATTCTTCTCCTCGAGCTTTTTTTCGATAACGATCGACATATCAGCTATTTTTTTGTCAATCGCAGGGGTTAAAACCTGATCTATGTAAGAGAGGGAAACAAGCGGATCTGATTCGGGGTCATAGGTAGCCGTATCACCGTGTACGAGCAGAGGGAATGCGCTCAGAGTAACTGCCGCCGCTGCAGCAAGTGCAATCAGTTTGCTTCTTTTCATAATAATCTCCTATTCAAAAATAATTCGACAATATTATACTATATTTTTGCATAAAAAGCAATAGAATTTCTGTGAATTTTGTTAAAATAGCGGCTTGTAATTTTTAACAGTTCGTGTTATAATAAAATCAAATATAGAAATACGAGGTTAAAGTTATGAAAAAACGCGCTATTATCAGTTTAACCGACAAGACCGGTGTTGTTGAGTTCGCAAAAGAGCTTGACGCGCTCGGCTACGAGATCCTTTCCACCGGCGGAACATGGAAGGTAATTCACGAAGCAGGAGTTCCCGTAACTCAGGTTTCGGACGTTACAGGCTTCCCTGAGTGCCTTGACGGCCGTGTTAAGACTCTCCATCCCATGATCCATGCGGGAATCCTTGCAATGCGCTCGAATCCCGAGCACATGGCACAAATCGAAAAGCTCGGCGTTACTCCCATCGACATCGTTGCGATCAATCTCTACGCTTTCAAGGACACCATCCTTAAGCCGAACGTAACTCGTGAGGATGCTATCGAAAACATCGACATCGGCGGTCCGACAATGCTTCGTGCGGCTGCTAAGAACTATCAGGATGTTTCGGTAATCGTTGACCCTGCCGACTACGCAACCGTAGTTGACGAATTGAAGTCAAACGGCAAGGTTTCGGTTGAAACCAACCTGAAGCTTGCATACAAGGTGTTCAATCACACCGCGGCTTACGATACGCTCATTCAGTCTTATCTCAGAAAGCAAACGGGAATGCCTTTGTTCCCCGAAAAGCTTTCGCTCACCTACGAAAAGGTTCAGGATATGCGCTATGGCGAAAATCCCGAGCAGGCAGGCGCATTCTACCGCGAGATCGGCAACGAATTCGGCGGAACTCTTGCCCAGGCTGAGCAGCTTCACGGCAAGGAGCTTTCCTACAACAACATCAACGACACAAACGGCGCGCTTGAGTGCCTCAAGGAATTTGACGAGCCCTGCGTTGTTGCTGTAAAGCATGCAAATCCCTGCGGAGTTGGCGTTGCTTCCGATATTTACGGTGCATACATGAACGCATACAAGGCTGACCCCGTTTCCATCTTCGGCGGCATTATCGCTTGCAACCGTGAGGTTGATGCGGCTACCGCAAACGAGATCAACAAGATCTTCGTTGAGATCGTAGTAGCTCCGTCCTACACCGACGAGGCTCTTGAGATTCTTAAAGCTAAGAAGAACATCCGTATTCTCAGACTTCCTGAGATCTGCAAGCCTAACACCAAGGACATGCTCGACATGAAGAAGGTTGCAGGCGGACTTCTCATTCAGGAGCGCGACATCGGCGTTCTTGATGAGGCTGAGCTGAAGGTTGTTACCGAAAAGGCTCCGACTGAGGCTGAGCTTGCTGACCTCAAGTTTGCAATGAAGGTTGTTAAGCACACCAAGTCCAACGCTATCGTTCTTGCAAAGGACGGCGTTACAACAGGTATCGGCCCGGGTCAGACCAACCGCATTACAGCTCTCGAGCTTGCTATCCGCTATGCTGACACTCTTGAGGGAGCAGAGCAGAACCGTGCGGCAGGTTCGGTAATGGCATCTGACGCATTCTTCCCGTTCTCCGACTGTGTTGAAGCGGCTCACAAGGCAGGCATCACTGCGATCATTCAGCCGGGCGGATCGATTCGCGATCAGGATTCCATCGACGCGTGCAACAAGTACGGCATTGCAATGGTATTTACCGGCAGACGCCATTTCAAGCACTGATTTATAACAAATAAGAAAACTCGCAAGGCTTAGCCACGGGTGCTAAAGGACAGTTTTAATATAAATTCAGCCTCGGCAGAAAAACTCCTGCCGAGGCTGAATTTGTTTTTATTGAATTATTGTCTTTCGTCGGTATTTATGCTATAATAAACTCAACGCAAAGTTGAGTGCAACTCATTTTTAAGTCGCTTCTTTTTGTGTGAACAATATGCGATAATATAAGCACAAACAAATTACTTAACACGGAGGTTCGATTATGAAAGAAACAATGGGACAGATCATCCGCAGATTACGTAAAGAAAGAAATCTTACACAAGAAGAACTTGCCGAACAGCTTGGCGTTACTTTTCAAGCTGTATCAAAATGGGAAAACGACAGCGGAATGCCCGATATTTCTCAGGTTGTTCCGATAGCACATGTATTTGGCGTGAGCACTGATGTATTATTTGGAACTTTTGGAACAAATGATACGGAAGAGGTTTGGAAAATCGTTAAGGACGCACAAACTCTTCTTTCGCGCCCACTTAACTCTCAAAGCCTTCTTGAAAAATATCGCGCTGTGAAAGAAGGGTTAAAGTTATATCCCAATAATACAATACTGCTTATGCATTGTTTGGAAACAGGACTTGCGCTATCAATTCCCGAAAATGAAGAACTATATGATGCCGAACACGCAGAAGATATCTATCACGAATGTATTCGGTATGCCAATCTTGTTATTTCCTATTCAACGAATATTTCAGATGTAATGCGAGCACATATGATTATGGTTATGCTGCACTCTGCATATGGAAACTACACTGAAGCAATCTCTCATGCCGAGAAATTTCCATATCGGGCGGATTTCAATATTCATGTTATGTATGCCCATTATGCACATTGGAAGAAGGACTACATAACTGAATCAGAAAGCTGTCAGTACGGGGTTGCTCATTACCTTGAAGGAATATTGCGTATAACTACACGATTAGCAAAAAGCTATATGCTTCAAGAAAAATACAAGGATGCAGCAATCACTGTAGAAACCTCTCTCGAACTGATAAATTGTTTTTTTAAAGATGATGAAGTTATGCCCCCAATTCATTATAGAGATAGGGATGATCTCTATATGCTTCTTGCAAAAATATATCTTAAAGATGGAAATCTTGACAATGCAATATCATATCTTGAGAAAATGGTTGATTACGATTTAAATGTTTATGTTACGATTAATAGTAATACTCATACAAAATCTCCGCTTTTGAGATCGATTTCTCGCGAATTATACCGAAAGAGAGTTGATAGATATCAAGATTTATCAGCCAAGCTTACAGACCAATGCTTTGAATCCTTAAGAACAAACGAACGGTATCAAAAACTTGTCAATCTGGTCAATGAATGATATAAGCCTCCGATAGGGAGGTGTCACGCAAAGCGTGACGGAAGGAGCCTGCGTAATATTGAGATTAAATAAATTTCATAGCAACGCACTCTCCCTCAGTCGCCACGGCGACAGCTCCCTCCCGGAGGGAGCCTCTGGTCAGAATAGTTCATTCTCCTGTTGTTTTGTTATAAAAACTGTCCTTGAGAACACAACGCCTTCGGCTTTGCGAGTTTTTTGTCTGCCACGGTTTGTCATTACCATTATTTTTCTGTATAACAGATAGCTCGCATCGGCAATACTTCATATATAAACTAAAGATAATTTCCGAGGTAATAATATATGAAGTCGAGTTCCTACAGCCGAAAGGTTGAGATATGCGGAATTGACACCGCAAAGCTGAAAACGCTGAGTACCGAGCAGAAGCATGAGCTGCTCGTTAAAACCAAGGCGGGGGACAGCTTTGCAAGAGAGGAGCTGATAGCAGGAAATCTGCGCCTTGTTTTATCGGTCGTTCAGCGGTTTTCAAATCGAGGCGAGAATCTTGACGATCTGTTTCAGGTAGGCTGTATCGGGCTTATCAAGGCAATCGACAATTTCGACCTGACGCTTGATGTAAAATTCTCAACCTACGCTGTCCCGATGATCATCGGCGAAATCAGACGTTATCTTCGCGATAACAACACGATTCGCGTGAGCCGATCCGTCCGCGATCTTGCTTACCGTGCGCTTGCGGCACGCGACGAGCTATCAAGGCAAAAGGGGGAGGAGCCGACGCTTGAGGAAATTGCAGGTGTAGTCGGTGCAAAAAAAGAGGATATCGGGGCTGCTCTTGAAGCCATTGTCGAGCCGGTGAGCTTATATGAACCCGTTTATACTGACGGCGGCGATTCGATATACGTCATGGATCAGATAAGCGACACGGGAAATACTGACGAGGATTGGCTTGAAGATATCTCCCTGCGAGAGGCGATGAAGCGTCTTTCGCCAAGAGAGAAAAATATAGTTGACCTGCGATTTTTCAAGGGGCGTACTCAGATGGAGATCGCCGACGAAATCGGCATTTCGCAGGCTCAGGTTTCGCGAATCGAAAAGGCGGCGCTCGAGCGAATAAAAAGGGACATGTAGCCTCGTCGGAATTTGTCGTATTAAAGCACTAAGAAAATTGTTTATCCTAAGCCCTCAGGCATAACTTTATCAGCTCTGAATATATATAAACGAGGTGATAACATTGCGTATTTGTACGCTGTCTGGACTACGGAATAAGGAAGTTATAAATCTGTGCGACGGGCGGAGGCTCGGATTTGCCTGCGATGCGGAAATCGACCTTGAGAGCGGACGCCTGATCTCGCTTCTGATTCCGCCCGAGGGCAAGCTCTTTTCATTTGGAAAGTGTGCGTATATACGCATACTTTGGTGCGATATCGAGCGGATCGGCGATGACGTTATTTTGGTTCGCTCGCAGATCAAGCATCCCGAACAAAAGCAAAACAAATAAAAAATGCTGTTGAAGCAACAGCACGCAAAACCGCCATATACGCAAAGCACAGCGCATTAACGCCAAAGGCTGCCGCAAGTTTTTAACCTGCAGCAGCCCTTTTATTATTCTTCATCATCATCGACAGTAGGTTCAAGCACAGTCAGCTCAGCTTCAACAATCTGATGCTCCACAACGCTTGTAACCTTGATATCAAGTCCCCATGCCGAAATTTCGAACGTTTCGCCGTCGTCGGGAATGCTTCCGAGCTCCGCGAAGATCATTCCGCTGAAGGTTTCAAAATCTTCATCGGGAAGTGTAACGCCGATCTCGTCGGCTATCTCGGAAATCGATACGTTTCCGACGATACGCCAGGAATGCTCGCCGATCCTTTCGATCGAATCGGCAGTCTTTCCTTCTTCGATCGGTTCTTCGCCGCCGAAATCGCCCACAAGACGGGAAATGAGGTCGTTCATTGTAAGGATACCGCGCATTCCGCCGTATTCGTCAAGCACTACAGCAAAGATCTTTCCACCCGTTTTCATGTTGCGGAAAAGAACGTCGGCTTTAACGCTCTCGGGTACGAAGTAGGGAGTTTTTACAGCTTTTTCAAGAACATTCTCGCGAGTACGTTCTTCAAGTCTGAAATAATCCTTCAAAAACAGCACGCCGACGACATCGTCTGCCGATTCCTTGCAGACGGGGTAGAACATGTGACAGTTATCGTGAATCGTCGCGCTCCATTCCTCGTCGGTTTCGTCAAGCCATAATACCTGAACATCCGTGCGGTGTGTTGCGATCTCGCCTGCCGTCAGGTCGTCAAACTCGAACACGTTCTGAATAAAATCGCGCTCCTCGTCGTCAATCGAACCGCTTTTTGCGGCAGAATCGACGATATCGTGAATATCTTCCTCAGAAACGTCTGTTTCGGTTTCGCTCGGGTCGATGCCGAGTATTCTTAATACGACGTTAGCCGAAGCGGTATGAAGCCATGCAATCGGTTTTAGCAGGCTTGAGGTCGAAAGAAGCAAGCCCGATGCTCCGAGAGCCATTTTTTCGCTTCTGATGCGTGCGATGCTCTTCGGAACAAGCTCACTGATAAGTACCGTAAAGAACGACATCACGAGAGTCAGTACAATCACAGCCGATATTCCGAGAACAGGCTGAATCGACTCAGGCACCTTCGGTCTGATCAGCTCAGCAATCGGCTCAGCAAAGTAATATGCCGCAGTCGCCGACAGAATAAAGCCGAGAAAGCTGACTGTTACATCGATCGCGGTCAATCGCGAGGGGGATGATGTTAGTTTTTTTAATCTTTTCGCCCGTTTATCACCGTCTGCAGCAAGCTTTTCGAGCTTTGTGTCATTAAGCTCATTGATCGCTGCAAGTGCGCCCGAATAAAATGTGCGTACTATTATAATTACAACCAATGCTAAAATAACGGGCCATATGTTGCCTTCCAAAATATTTTCCTCCATTATACATTATATGTGATATGCTTGTTTGTCGCCGCAGTATCATTCACGGCGCGGAAGGTTACGCCAAACAAGCTTAACCCATTCGGCAAGGATAAATTTCTCGTCGCAGGTCGTGCATGTGCAATCGGTGTGACTAAAAAAATCTGCCGTGCATAAGGGAGGGGTACTATGAGGGCCGCTGTCCATACGGGATATTTCACTTCCTTTCAGGTATTTAAATTATTATACTATAAATAAATATGTTTGTCAAGGGCTTGCAGGAATATAAGCAGGAGATGCGTCATGCAAGCTCGCTTGCTTATCACAACAACACCCGTTTTGTAGAATTTACAACTAATTTTCTAAATACCGCGCGTCGTCGTATTGACATTCTGTCAAAAAAGTTATATAATTAAAGCAGTATGTTTTAAGGGAGAACAAATATGACTACGGTTTATATGCTCGTTTCTCAATCGAAAAATCCGATGATGTCCTTCATTTTAAAATCGAAGGAGCATCTTTGCGTAATTGACGGCGGAAATTTCTGCGATGCCGATTTTCTTTGCACATATGTAAAAAGCCTCGGCGGAGTTATCGACGGGTGGTTCATCACCCATGCACATCCGCGCCATTGCAATGCGCTGAGCTCCTTGCTTGAGCGCCACGCAGACGAGGTCGAAATCAAACAGCTATACTATAATTTCCCCTCGCGCGAATATTTCGCTATGAAGAATGACGAGGACGGACGCATGGCGATCGAGGTTTCCGAGCGCATGTATAAAGAGGTTTCGGAGCATAACATTCCTTACACTATTGTACATAAGGGCGATGTTTTCGAGTTCGGCGAAATGAAGTTTACCATTCTTTTTGAGCCTGACGAGAGCATTAAATCACACAGAGTTGATAATTCCTCGCTCGTTATAAGAGTTGACGGAAACAATAAATCCTGCCTGTTCCTTGGTGACCTTTGCTATGAGGGCGGCAGACGGCTCGTTAAAACAACCCCGCGCGACCTGCTTCATGTTGATATGGTTCAGGTTGCAAGGCATGGTGACGGCGGTGTCGGACGCCACGTTTATGAGGCGATCAAAGCCGATTACACGCTATGGTGCCTTACCAAGCCGATGTGGGAAAACGACCGCGGAGTCGGCTACGACACGGGAAGCTGGAAGACCATTCTGACACGCGGATGGCTGAGCGATATCGGAATTAAATGGCATTATCTCTCGTACGAGGGCACTCACGAGGTTCCGTTCTACGATATGGACAAGCTCCATCCTCAGCCCGCATGGAAGTATGAGGATTAAGGCTGAAATAACGGTCATAATTATATCAACCAAGGTTATCAACCGGAAAGGTCAATCGATTTGAAAAATAACGAAAATAAAGCTTGCAATTACACCTCGATCGGCGGTCAAGCGCTGATCGAAGGCATCATGATGCGCGGACCGAAAATGTCTGCAATGGCGGTTCGGAATCCCGAGGGAGAGATCGTCCTTGAGAAGTGGGAAACCGAAACCTCGAATCGCCACAAGATCACAAAGCTTCCGTTTGTTCGCGGAATCTTCAACTTTGTCGATTCGATGAAGACGGG
>JAZNMQ010000019.1:0-21076 GCA_045579745.1 Candidatus Flemingiibacterium sp.
ACCGGTTCTTCCGATGCTGGTTCTTCCGACACCGGTTCTTCCGATACTGATCCCTCCGAGTCCGCTACTACTTTCGATTTCGCAGTAGTTGCTCTCGCTGCATCCGCTCTTTCCGCAGCTGCATTCGCAGTTTCCAAGAAGCGCAGATAATTATCTGATCAGTACATACTGATTCATCTCCTCGGGATACAAAATCCCGAGGAGATTTTTGTTTATTTTCACTATTTTATCACAAAGCCATTGACAATTTCATAGAATTAAGTTATAATTTAAGAAGCATATATAAATTATGCAAAATTTATTCAAATTTTATTCATGGAGGAAAAAGATCATGAAAAGCTATCGCATTTTAAGTTTTATCGTTCTCTTTGCAATGGCACTCAGCTTTATGACTGTTAGTGTTGCTGCAGAGGAAGAAGTAGTTTATGAAATTTTCATGGACGAAAACGTAAACGGCTCTTTTGCAACATGGGGCGTTATAGCTGAGTCCACAACCGAAAAGGTTAAGGAAGGTACTGCAGCTGTTAAGATTCCTTTTGCAGCAAATCAGGGTTGGAATATGAACTACATGATGACAGGCGGTCTTACGATCGACGAAGACTTCCTTGCTAACAACGCACTTCAGTTCTGGTACTATTGTGACACCGAGCTCCCCGCTGACCGTCTTAAGGTTATGTTTCAGATTGCTGCCGTAGATGGTGCTGAGTCTTACATCAGATACTCATTTGATTACAGCGGCGCTGACGTTGGTACATGGAAGCTCATCACAATTCCGCTCGCAGATTGGAAGGCTGAGCGTCAGAATCAGACAACATGGGCATGGGAAACTGCAGATGAATATGCACCTGACTTCACAAAGTCTCCCTATCTCAATTTCCAGGCAGGCACAAGCGGTGTAGATCCCGTTGAGCCCTCCTACCTCGACAGCATTCGCTTCATCAAGGCTCCCGAAGATACCGGTTCTACTGACGCTGGTTCCACTGACACAGGTTCTACCGACACTGGTTCTACCGGCAACACCGGTTCTTCCGATACTGGTTCTACCGACAACACTGGTTCTTCCGACACCGGTTCCACCAGCACATCTGATCCTACCGAGTCCGCTACTACATTCGATTTCGCAGTAGTTGCTCTCGCTGCATCCGCACTTTCCGCAGCTGCATTCGCAGTTTCCAAGAAGCGCAGATAAACATCTGATCAGCAAATAATAGTTGACACACACTTCCCTTTCGGAATATTGCACAATTCCGAAAGGGATTTTTTTACACAAAAAATTTATAAAAAATTAATAAACCTATAGACAATTGAATATTTTTGTGGTATAATCTGTATGAGTGGAGACTGTGTTGGTTAATTCGACAAAACCTGCATTGGGGAGTGCGATTTGCCGATTGACAACACATTATCCAAAGCATTTTCAGTTCTTGGAGAGGAACTTTAAAAACTACTACTCTATAATTATTTTGAGAGGTAATTATGATTTCAAGTAAAAAATCACTGCTCAGCTTGATTTTGACTGTGGCAATGCTCATGACAACGCTTTCCGTTGGATTTGCTATGCCCGTCGCTGCGGCTGAAGGCGACGCAACACTTGTTGCATTAAAAGGTACCCCTACAGTAGACGGTGAAATTACCGCTGCCGATGGTTGGTTCTTTTCATCTTCATTCACCAAAGAAACATCATGGGGTGCTAAAACAACTCATGAATTAGCTGCATTATTTGATGAAACAAACCTCTACCTCGCTATTAAGACTAAAGGTAATAACGAGCAAAATCCGCTTCATGATAAATTTAATGTCTGCTTAAGCAAGAATTTAAAGGGAGAAGGCGAATTTTCAAACGGCAAATATATTCCTAACCTTACACCTATGAATGATGGAACATGCTCGTTTGACACCTGGGGTGCAAATGTTACCTCAGCCAAAACAAATTACACAGGATCTATGATAGATTATGTAATTGAGCTTGAAATTCCGCTTACAAACTTTGAGTTCGACATTGAAGATGGCGCTGAAACACCTTTAGCTATTCAAGCCATCGGCTATAACTATTATTTCTCAGATAGTTCTGTCAGCATTTGGAATAACTTTAATGGATTCGGCACCCTCAAATTTGCTGACTACACCCCTGACGAAGTTTTAACAGTTACATATAACGGCGCTGGTGCAAAAGGTGCTATGGGCTCAGTTGTTGTTGTTCCCGGACAAGAAATTGCATTGCCTAGTTGCACATTCACCGCTCCTATAGACTCCACATTCACAGGTTGGAAAGGCGCAGACGGTCAGCTTTATAATGTTGGCGACACAGTAACAATCAACGAAAGCACAACATTTACTGCTGTTTGGAAGCTTGGCTCCGAAATTGTGGTATTCGATGACGCTTTATCCTCCAACTTCAAGCATGATGCATCCAGCTGGCTAAGTTTAGGCTCCGCTGCTGCCGATACCAGTGATTACGCCGAGGGTTCTGCTTCTTACGCAGTCAATTACGCTGCCGGAAAGGATAATTCCATTTTACAGCTTTTACCCGGCGATAATAAATCGATAAAGATCGACTCCAGCTTCATTAACAACTACTCTTTTGAATTTTATTACAAAGCAGATACAAATGTTTCTTCCGACCTCAATATCATAGGATTTGCTCTTGATGGTGAAAGCGTAAAATACCAGGTATCGCTTCAAAATTATTATACCGACATAGGCGAATGGCAGAAGATTAGTGTGCCGTTAACAAGCTGCTCTTACGTTAAAGAATGGGGCGGAACACCTGCAGCAGCATTCGATTTCGACAGAGCTCTCCAATATATCAGAATTATAGGTCACACTAAGAACAACTCTGAGCCTGTTCCTGTATACTTTGACGAGGTTCGTTTTGTAAAGACTACCTACGATCTTACATTGGTAGCTAACAATGGTACCGGCAGATCTACCACTACTAGTGGTAACAGCGGCACAATCAACGTTCCCGGCTGTCCTTTCGATGCTCCTGAGGGAATGAAGTTCGATGGTTGGTTAATCAATGGCGAACCGGTTGAGACCGAAACGCTTGAATTCACTGACGACATAGTTCTTACCGCATCTTGGGTAGAGGATGAGGGATCCGGCGTACTCTTCCCGCTCTTCCCGACACAGAATGGCAAGACCATTCCTGCAGTTTGGTTGAGATCTCCCATTTATCAGAAGATTACCAGCATTTTCGCTCCGCTTCTGAGCAAGATCAAGTTATTCTAATTATTATTCCTCGAAAATCTCCCGAGTTAATCGGGAGATTTTCTATTTGGTGAGAATTCGGTTGAAGCGATTGTTTTATATTGCGAAATTGAAAAATTGCACAAATTTCGGCTTGAAATTTTTACATAATAATTAACAAATATTTCACGAAACTATAGACAAATACATGCTTTTGTGATATAATATCCATGTGTAGATATAGTATGAGCAATTCGACAAAATCGCATTGGGGAGTGCGATTTCTTCGGGTTACTATACGTTATCAAAAAATTATAGTTCTTGGAGAGGAACTTTAAAAACTACTACTTTATAATTATTTTGTGAGGTAATTATGATTTCAGGTAAAAGAAATCGCAAGACGTCACTGCTCAGCTTGATCTTGACTGTGGCAATGCTTATGACAACGCTTTCCGTTGGATTTGCTATGCCGGTTGCTGCGGAAGATGATGAGCCACTAGTCACAATTGACGGTGTTATCGACGATAACGAAGGTTATTATTTCCTTGACGCAAAGGAAAGGGCATACACTAATAAAACTATTACCTATTCACCAGGCTTCACATTTGACGAAAATTACATCTATTTTGCAGTTAAGACTACAACCATAAAAGGTGACTCAACTGCAGATGCAGATGTTCCTGGATTCACCTTCTATATCTGTCCCAACAAGGACAGAAACGAGTTTGCTTTCACTGGTAATAATGAAGATAAAGCCAAGAACTCCTTAAACACCGGTTTCTTCAATATCGAAACCAATAAGCAGGTTTGGAATAGTTCTTCCCCCATCCAAGGTGCGACTGAAATGTCAGCTCCTTCAAATGACGGTTATGCATATGAAATCGCAATTCCCATATCAAAACTTAACTTCATCCCCGCTGACGGCGATATGATTACATTTGATCTTTGCATTAGGAATATTACATGTAGTAATGGTACTTGCTACTTCAGTGGTGGATATACTCCCTCTAGTTATGATAAATTTGCTCAGTTTGAATACAATCTTGAAGCTTTGCAAAATGGCGCAGATATGTCAATTGTAAACTATGAATTCTTATACAGCAATTATGTAATATCTGACTCCCTTGTATTACCCGAATATGTAAGACCCACTATAGGAGCGGATACTATCGTTGATTGGAAGGGTATAGATGGCACGATCTACAAGCCCGGCCAAACAGTAACACTTGATGGAGATACAACATTTACCCCTGTTTGGAAGTATAACTCCGAAATTCTAATTTTTGATGATGCTGTATCAGACAATTTCAAACTAGATAAGGAATATTATAATAATATTACTAGTGCTGAAATAGATACAACAGATTCTAACAAGGGGGCTGCTTCCTACGCTGTAAACTTCAAACCTGGTGTTGACAATTCAATTTTTGAATTTGATACGAAAGGCAATTTACTTAATGTGCTTAAATTAGACTCTAAGTTCATTGAAGATTATTCTATTGAGTTTGATTTTAAATCTGATATCGACGTTGACTTTGACTTCAATCTCAATGGAAAGTCCGAAACTAATCAAGGTGCTAGATTGCATATCTCGTTGAATGATTATTATACCAATGAAGATTTAGGAAATTGGAAGACTATCAAAGTTCCGTTGTCAAGCGGTGAATACAGGATTTGGGATAATGGCGGTTTTGTTACTCGCGAACTTGACTTTGGAAAGCTAATTGAAAGAATTACATTTGAAGCTCACACTAGGGATAATACAGAAGCGATTCCTGCAAAGTTCGACAATATCCGCTTTGTTTTAAATTCCCAGACAGTCACAATTAATGGTGCAATCACAAAAGACCCTATAACTGTGACTAAATATGACACTTACGAACTCCCCGAAAACATTCACAGCTCGACCTACAACGGCGAACCGA
Organism: Candidatus Flemingiibacterium sp.; assembly: GCA_045579745.1. Classification (GTDB taxonomy): domain Bacteria; phylum Bacillota; class Clostridia; order Oscillospirales; family CAG-272; genus Flemingiibacterium. The sequence continues at coordinate 5,115 of JAZNMQ010000019.1, forward strand.
TCACAGATGATACGACAATCATCGCTGATTTCGCAATCACATCGGCACAGCCCAATCTTGGTGAGAGCATTTCCATGATTTACAACGCGAAGATCGCTAACAGCTTGCTTACAAGCACTCCTACTATGGAATTTGTTATGAATGGCGATACCACCACAGTAGACGGCGTAGCAGGCGTTGTTGAAGGCGATTACACCAATTATTCTTTCGAGTTTAAGAACATCACTCCTAAGGAAATTGGCGACAATATCTCCGCTACCTTGACTGTAGGCAATGCAACTGCAACTAAATCCAACTACAGCATTGCTGAGTATTGCAAGAATGAGCTTGTAGACCCGAATAATGCAGGTAATACAGACTTGCTGACACTCCTCAGCGATATTCTCGCATATGGTGTGGCTGCACAGGCTTATTGGGGAGAAGGCACTGCCATAGATACAAGTTCTATCACAAATTACGCGCCCTCTACATTCACCACAGTGCCTGTATCTGACAAGCTCATTGGTGAAAGCTCAAGCGAAGTTAAGATTTCCGCTCTGAATCTCTGGTTCAGAGATCTCAACAAGATCATTTATAGAGTTGAAGTAGCTGATGCTAACCTTGAAAATGTTAAGGTAGAGATTTACGATTCTGCTAATCAACTCGTTGGCACCGTAAATGGCAACTCATTTGTAAAGATCGCAGACAATCAGTACAAGTGCTATACACCTGGAATCAGCGCTTTGAATTTTGGCGAAGTTTACACTGCTATACTTTACGAAAATGACTTAGAAGTTCAGGCTGTGGAGTACAGCATCAATTCTTACGTTTCCTCAAAGCATGACGACGGAAATGCATTAGCTGAGCTTGTAAAGGCACTTTACAACTACGGTGCATCTACTGTAGCATATAACGGTTAACCGTAATTCAAGAAAGGAATATTTCAATGAACACAATTGAAAAGCTGATCAAAAGCAAATACGAAGAGCCCAAGACCGAGCTTATTGCTTTGGAAACAGAAGATGTTATCACCACAAGCACAGGCGATGAAGGCGAATGGGAAGAGGGAGACGAATAATAAGTTTCTTTCCGATTTGTAAAATCAAGCTAAAAGGGACTGTCTAACCGACAGTCCCTTTTTTGCGTTTATTTACCCGCTTTCCTAAACCTTGCCGAGCATCTTCACCGCTCGCAAATTCAGTTGGATTTTTTATTGACAACACCTGCATATTTTGGTACAATATTATATAAATACAGCCTTGGAACAGCTGATTCACAAAATCATTCGTCGAGCTCTCGACGGAAAGGAAAGCACAATGATAAATTTAAACGGCAAATGGCAAATGCGCAGAACCGACCAAACTGAGGTTTTATCGGCGAATGTTCCGGGAAGCGTTTATCGTGATCTGCTCGATAACGGCAGAATTCCCGACCCTTTTTACGGTGACAACGAATACGAGATTACAAAACTGGTCGATTTCGACTACGAATATACGCGCAGCTTCACGGTTGACAGCCTCGATTTCAAGCATGTCACTTTAGTCTGCGACGGACTTGACACTTTAGCTGAGGTTTATATTAACGAAAATTTCGTTGCCAAGGTTAAGAATATGCACGTCGGCTACGAATGGGATGTCAAGAGCATCCTGAAGCTCGGCGAAAATACAATCAGAATAGTATTTCTCTCCCCTTCCCAATATTGCGAAAAGCTTCATCAAGTAGAGCCGATGAATCAGTCAGAAGGCAGAATGAACGGCTTCGCGCATCTTCGCAAGGCGCACTACATGTTTGGCTGGGATTGGGGCCCAATTCTCCCCGACATGGGCATTTGGCGCGACATTAAGATCGCTCAGTATAACGAAAAGATCGAGGACTATTACATAAAGCAGACTCATACTGGCGGAAAGGTTATTTTGGATATTGATGTTAATGCGACAAGTGATGATATTGACATTGAAATCACCTCTCCGGCAGGCGAGCGCTTCAAGGCTCACGGAAAAACCTCGCAGTTCATTATCGACAAGCCTATGCTTTGGTGGCACAACGGCTTCGGCGAGCATCCGTTGTACGATGTAAAGATCACGCTTGGTGATGAGGATGAGAAGTCATTCAAGATCGGACTTCGCACACTGACCGTTAACACCGAAAAGGACGAATGGGGAAGCAAATTCTGCTTTAACATCAACGGCAAAGATATTTTTGCAATGGGAAGCAACTACATCCCCGAGGACAGTATTCTCTCCCGTTACAGCGAGGAACGCACAAGAAAGCTCCTGACCGACTGCGTCAAGGCTAACCACAACAGCATTCGCGTCTGGGGCGGCGGCTTCTATCTGCCCGACTATTTCTATCGCATCTGCGACGAGCTCGGTCTTATTGTATGGCACGATTTTATGTTCGCTTGCGGAATTTACAACTACAATCTGCTTGAGAGTGACGTCACAGACGAAATCATCTACAATGTCAAGCGTCTTCGCCATCACACATGTATCGCGCTTTGGTGCGGCAACAACGAGGTCGAGGAAGCGTGGGAGTTCTGGGGTTGGGAGCGTCTTTACAACAAACGCTACAAGGCTGATTATATCAAGCTGTTCGAGCACCTCATCCCGAATCTTCTGAAGGAGCTCGACCCCGACCGTTTCTATTGGCAGTCCTCGCCGTCCTCAGGCGGAAGCTTCGTTGATCCTCACAATGAAAATTGCGGTGACAGACACTATTGGTCGGTTTGGCACGGACTTAAGCCATTCACCGATTACAAAAATTATCATTTCAGATTCCTCTCGGAATTTGGCTTCCAGTCATTCCCCTGCATTGAAACTATCAAGACCTTCGCCGAGCCCGAGGATATGAACATCTTCTCGCTCGTAATGGAAAGCCATCAGAAAAACGGAACTGCTAATGAGAAGATCCTCAACTACCTTTCAAAGGATTACCGCTACCCGTATTCATTCGAGGGCATCGTTTACATATCTCAGCTGATGCAGGCTGAGGCTATGCGCTATGGAATCGAGCATTTCAGACGTTCGCGAAAGAATGAGCGCTGCATGGGTACGCTTTATTGGCAGACGAACGACTGTTGGCCCGTTGCTTCGTGGGCAGGCATCGACTACTACGGCAGATGGAAGGCGCTTCACTACAAGTCTAAGCGATTCTACTCGCCCCTGCTGCTCTCCTGCGACATAGAAGGAACAACCGCTAAGCTTTGCTTATTAAACGAAACAAGTGCCAATGCAGACTGCACAGCGAAGTGGCAGCTTGTCGATAATCTCGGCAATGTTGTAAAATGCGGTGAAGCTCCGATCTCCGCTGACAGCCTTGATGTAAGCGAAAGCATTACGCTCGATTTTGCTGAGCTTATGCCGAACTACAAGGAAACCACCAAGTATGTGCTGAGCTTCAAGCTTTACAAGGATGGCGAGCTTTTATCAAGCGAGTGCATGCTTTTTGCAAAGCCGAAGCACTTCAAATTCGCAGATCCGCAGATCAAAATCAAAAAGTGCGGCAAAAAGCTTGAAATCACTGCAAAGGCTTTCGCGCATGAGATTGAGCTCAAGCCCGTCAACGGAGATGTTATCTTCAGCGACAACTATTTCTCGATCCTTCCGGGCGAGGTCAAGCTTGTCGAAATGGAAGACGACATCGGCGAAGTCAGCGCAATCAGCATTTTTGATCACCAGAAATAAACATAAAAAACTGCTTATCACACCTTTTAGTATGATAAGCAGTTTTGTTTTATGCTCGCTATGCGACTTCAAACGAATCATGTCGCGTTTTTATGCAAATTAAGTCACTTGGCAATTGGCACAAGCTCAACCTTACCGCTTGGGGCTGTAAACGTGAGTATCCCGCTCTCGTCTGTGACGCAAAACTCGCCATAGTCTTTTCCGTTAACGGTGAGCTTCCATTCACCCGAGCTCATGCCTGCGATCGTGTAGTACAGCTCTGTTTCGCTGTCATCGTGCGTTTGGAATTCAAACGGAGCCTTGATACGCTCGACTCCCCTTGAAAAGAGCATCGCGCATCCGAGAATTTGTGCTCCGTCGAAAAGCTCGTTATCAATAGGCTTTGCATTTATGTACTCGGCTTCACCGTCGGTTACATACATGACCATGAAAAATCTGTCAGACTCCGAGGGGATATTCGGTGTTATTTCGATTCTTCCCCATCCCGATTCCTCAATTGAATTCGGGTATTCGCCTACCAGCTGATACTGTACACCGTTTACATTAAATCTGTCCTCGCCGCCTATTGCAGTCATTCTGACATTCTCCGACATCGACTGAACAACAAGCTTTCCGTTGCGATCATTTCTGCTATTCGAAATGACTGCAAAGCTTCCGTCAATCGTTGGCTCCTCTATGGAATGCAGAAGATATGTTTTCTTAAACTCCTTATCCTTTGCAGTAACTCTGTCGTAGGTTGCAAAAACCATCGGGTGTTTTTTGCTGTCCGTCATTATTGACAGCATATGCCGAGATACGTGTTCAACAGTTTGAGCATCGTAGGCGCCCGTTATATCGCCGGCGAGATAAACAATCTTGAAGCCCTTCTCAGCAGGCTCGGCGTAATGTCCGATTACCCTTGCCTGCCTTGAAGCCTTGCTTTCAAGCCACGAATCGAGGTTCGGCATTTCCCTTGTCATTTCTCTTTCCACCGACTGACCGCCTGAATAGACCCAACGGCCGTTATCCTCAATATTCGGATTGAAAACGAGCAGGGAGTTTGACGAAATCGTCTGCTTGTTGTATGTAATATCCTGAGGCGTGAAATATGAATCGTACAAACCCGAATCGGAGGCTAATATGTCCTTGTAGAATATCTGGAACGAGCCTGCATCCTTATGCTCATGGTTAGCTGAATAGGCTTCGCCAATCTTCATATATACCATTACAGCATTTTCATCATTCCAAGCCGAGCGCGCGATATAGCTGCCAAGAGGCGAGCCGTTATAGTTAATCGGCGACAGCTTTTCGACTTCTGAGCATTCAAGCGTCGGGTCGTTTAAAATAAGGAACATTACGGGCGATACTGCGGCGTTAGCTATGTTGAACCTTGTAAAATCATTGAGCCCCTTTTTCGCAAAGCCCTTTAGTATAGAATCGCGATAATAAGCTCCTGCCAAAAAAGCGTCATTATAGTAAGTCCCAAGAAGATACTGTTTTCCGCGCTCATTGAAATCGTCGCCAACGCGAATAGCTTGATTATCGGGGCGGATATAATGAACGAATGTAGTAGCGGCATCATGAAGCCCGTCACAGAACAGAGAGCATTCTCCGTCAGTCATGCCTGAAATTATATGCTGTGCGAACAAAAGAAAATGAAGTCTGTACGGTCCGTATGCAGAGCCCTGCCAATGTGAGCCAGAGCGCAGATAAAAATCGCTGCCCGGCTTAAAATCGTGGAACAATCTTCCGCCGACAAGCTCATATATATCCGGATATTCGTCAAACGAAGCAATAGCAAGACAAAGCCAATCGCGCAGTATTTGCGCCTCGGTTCCATGTCCAACGATAGTACCCTGTCCGAGTGGAGGCATTCCAACCTCGAAATGTGGTGCAAGGAGGCTCTCACAGCCGGCTATAAGCGCAAATTTATCGTCGTCGGTCAGAATATCATAGCACCAATCATACACGCAAGCCGCGATGTACATCACATAACCGTACGCTCTGCAATCGTCAGGGATTGACCCCTCGGGGATATTCAGCGTGAGAATGAAATTCTTAATCGCGTACAGCGCGTCCTCGGCAAAGCTTCTCTCGTGCGTGAGTGCGTATCTGAACGCCTTAGCTTCAATTATTGCAAGGATTTCATAGCTCATGTTGGGCGTTTTTCCGTCGTCGTACGATTGAAGAATGCCTGTTGTTTCTGTTTGGGAGCGCGAAATATATTTTTCATATGCCGATTTGTTTTCGGCTGCCGTCAAATTCCGGCGTATCACCTCGAGGGATTTCTTCGTAAACAGAACTCTCGGATGCTCGTTCTTTTTCGGATATACGGTAGGCGGCGCAAATTTGCCGCCCTCAAGCGGCGTAATTTTTCCAAACATATCGTTTTTGAATTGAATACGCTGATGTTCCATAGTTCTTCTCCGTATAGTATAATTTTATTTAATTATAGCCTTATTTTTCTTCTATGTCAACAATAAAATCTCTAAATAATAAAAAAGAAATTATTAAATTCACAAAAAAAGCGTGACAAATATTGTAATGTGTGGTACAATATCCTTGTAGATAATACCCAATACTTAATAGAGGTGAAAACATGACATATTTTGTAAATGCTGCTGTAAAGCGCAGCGGTAACGGAACAAAGGAATACCCCTTTAAGACCATCTCCGAAGCAGCTTCGATAGCCGTTGCAGGCGATGAGGTTCTCGTGTATCCGGGTGTGTACAGAGAGTATATCGACCCAGCTAACGCAGGTACTCCCGACGCACGCATCACCTACCGTTCAGTTGAGCCGAGAGGCGCAATAATCACCGGTGCAGAGCAGATAAAAAATTGGAAGCATTATGACAAGGATGTGTGGGTTGCACGCATTCCGAACGGTGTTTTCAACGCATACAACCCCTATACAACTCCGATTTACGGCGACTGGTTTAACCGCCGCTTCGAAAATATGCACACTGGTCAGGTCTTCCTGAACGGCAAGGCACTTTACGAGGCTCCCACGCTTGAGGATGTTATCGAGGCTAAGGAAGACCCTCACACATGGGATAGACCGTTCTCTGTGCACAAGTGGTACACAACTCAAGACGAAGCTTCAGGCGAAACAGTCATCTATGCAGGCTTCGGCGTTGACCCCAACAAGGAAAATGTTGAAATTACAGTTCGCCGCAACTGCTTCTATCCCTCAAAGACAGGCGTCGGATACATCACCCTCTCAGGCTTTGTAGTTAAGCAGGCGGCTACCAACTGGGCTCCGCCTACCGCATATCAGGAGGGCATGATTGGCCCCCATTGGTCAAAGGGCTGGATCATCGAGGACTGCGAGGTTTCCCATTCGAGATGCTCGGGTATTTCACTCGGAAAATGCAAGCACGAGGGCAACGACAACAAGTGGTCGAATTGGAAGCTCAAGGACGGCACGCAGAATGAGCGCGATGTAATTTGCCAAGCCTATAACGAGGGCTGGACTAAGGAGAATATCGGCTCGCACATCGTTCGCCGCTGTGAGATTCACGACTGCGGACAGACAGGTATCGTAGGTCATCTCGGCGGAGTATTCTCGATAATCGAAGACAATCACATTCATCACATCAACTTCATGCGCGACCTCTCAGGCGCTGAAATAGGCGGTATCAAGATGCACGCCGCAATTGATGTTATCATCCGCCGCAACCATTTCCATCACTGCACAAGAGGCTTGTGGCTCGACTGGCAGGCTCAGGGAACCCGTGTAACACAGAACCTATTCCATGATAACGTTATCCCCAAGGAGCTCGACCCTGCTTCCTATGCAACCGGCACAGAGGATATCTTCATCGAGGTATCTCACGGCCCGACACTCGTTGACAACAACATTCTCCTCTCTCAGTACGCACTAAAGCTCGCTACACAAGGCGTTGCGCTTGTTCACAACCTCATCGCAGGCGGAATCACGTCTGTTGGCAGAGGCGTTAATAACGGCGCTGAGAAGAAGCCTTCTCCCCGTTATACTCCTTACCATGTCAAGCACCGCACCGAAATTGCAGGCTTTATGTCGATTCTCCACGGAGATTGCAAGTTCTACAACAACATCTTCGTACAGCTTCCCGTTCATCCCAAGTTTGAGCAGATCATGGAGGGTGCGAAATTCTCAGATTGGGGCGACGGTAACTGGATCGTCGGAACCATCCCTTATGAGAACTATCCGACAGAGGCTGAGTGGCTTGCACAGTTTGATCCGAGCACACTCAACACGGACAGATACTACAATCCCCTTCCCGTTTGGGCAGGCGGAAACGTCTATTTCGGCGGCGCGAAGCCTATGTCTAAGGAAACCGACGCAATTGTCGATAATGAGCATGAGATCAAATTAGAGCTCACCGAAAAGGACGGCAAATATATACTCGAAACCAACATTTACGAGCTTCTCCCCGAAATCACCTCGAAGATGATTTCAACCGAGGTGCTTGGCATGGCATTCGAGCCCGAACAGCTCTATGAAGATCCGAACGGCAACCCGATCGTATTCAACACAGACTATTCAGGTCAGTACCGTGCGATCAATCCTAAGGTAGGCCCGATTGAAAACGGCTCCGACAAGATCGTAGTAAGCAAGGTATAAAATATCAACGGACGCGATAACGTATATCGCGTCCGTTTTTGCATACACTAAACTATCTTAAAATTTGAGGTATTATATGTGTACGGCAATCAGCTATAAAACAAAAGCTCACTATTTCGGGCGAACTCTCGACTATGGGTTCTCATACGGCGAGGAAGTTACTATAACTCCGAGAGGCTTTAAATTCAAGTTCCAAAATGATGCTGCGGCTGATAATCATTACGCCATGATAGGTACGGCATATGTCGTGGATTCCTATCCACTCTATTACGATGCAGTTAATGAGGCAGGGCTATGCGCGGCAGGCTTAAACTTCGTCGGCAATGCGTTCTACGGCGAGGCTGTACCCGATCGAGCTAACATCGCGCAGTATGACCTCATCCCATGGATATTGTCAGGCTGCCGCACAGTCAAAGACGCACGCGAGCTGCTGTCGCATACTGTAATAACAGACGAGCCGTTTTCAGAAAATCTTCCTGCTGCAAAGCTTCATTGGCTGATAGCTGACCGCGATGAATCGATCGTGCTTGAAGCCATGCGCGAGGGTATGCGAATTTACGACAACCCCGTCGGAGTTTTGACCAACAATCCGCCGTTTGATATGCAGTTATTTTCGCTCAACAACTACATTAACCTATCCTCGGGAACGCCGCGCAACACATTTTCCGAGGGAATGACGCTTGACGAATATAGCCGCGGAATGGGCGCGCTCGGTCTGCCGGGCGATCTCTCATCAAATTCCCGATTCGTGCGAGCTTCATTTGTTAAAATGAACGCAGTTTCAAATTCAGACGAATTATCGAGCGTCAATCAGTTTTTCCACATTCTCGGCTCGGTCGAGCAGCCGCGCGGATGCTGCAGACTTGATAACGGCGAATACGAAATCACCCTTTTCACCACATGCACTAACTCCGAGCGTGGAATTTATTATTACACGACCTACGAAAATCATCAGATCACCGCTGTCGATATGAATCGCGAAAAGCTTGATGGAGCTGAGCTGATACGCTATCCCATGCGCGTTGGTGAAAGAATAGCATACGAAAATTAGAATGGCGGAGGCTATTCTCCGCCATTTTTCAATATTTTACCCAATCATTCCGTGAATGATGTTTTTTCAGTAAAAAGCGTTATATATGCTCCGGATATTTACATTTATACTTACCGATAAACTGAATTTGCCAAACAGTATCACTTATCCATAGGTCGCTTTTTTGCTGTAAATTCAGATACTTTAATTCTTATTACCGAAACGACAGACACCATCTTCTCGGTAAATTCAAAATCCTTACCAGTTTGTGTTTTCATAAGAATAGAAAGTCCCTGCTTTTTTTCTTCTATATCATAAACGAGTTCTGCAACACCTTCACCCATAACAGAAGAATAACATAATCCGTATTGGCACGCATGTTTTCCTTCAAAGGGCACTATATCCGTGTCGATCTCAATAAAAACATTTGGATTATTTTTGATAATGTCCAGTTTTCTGCCTTTAGTTGCCCCGTGCAAATACAGAGTAAGCTGATTGTTTTCCATGATATATCCGTAATTCATAGGAACAACATAGGGAATATTGCCATCAATCATACCAACATGAACAATTTTTGCTCTATCTAAAATACCAATAATCTCATCCATATCGGTAACTTCACGTTCTCTTCTTGTAATTCCTCTTTTCATGCTTATGACCTTTCCTTTCTGACGGTTTGGTCTGAAAACGACCCGTTTTTCAGACTTTATACATCATCTAATTCAAATTTATTGATCGGTTTTAGTATATCACAAAATCTCAAAATAGTAAATAGGGCAGCTCATTTTTTACAAATTAAACCGTATAGAACGGGAGGCGAAACGCCTCCCCTACAATAAAATATCATCATTCTATTGTAGAGGAGGGGGCTTCCCTCCCCCCAAAAAACACAGCACCCACAAGCGTGAGTGCTGTAATTTTTGAAATAATCGCCGTAAGGCTGTAATTATCTCTGGGAGTTTTTGCATTGGCGTTTCGCAGCGTTTTACATTAGAATCTACAGATTAGTCCATTCATCTCTCGAAATTGCAAACACCTTTGTAATTTCGTTCATGTCATCCTCAAACTCATCCACCTGCTTACAGCCATAAGAAATCGCAGTTTTAATTGATGGCTCATTTGTATGCTTCATATAGGAATAGATAATGTTAAATGGAGTGTTAAGAAAGCCCCAATTTCTGACTGCAACCGCAGCTTCTTTCGCATATCCTTTTCGTTGCTGATCTCCTCTTATATGGTATCCGATTTCAGGCCTTATCTGACCGTTGATAAGCTGCATTGTCAGTCCGCAATCACCTATCATCTCGCCTGTCCCTTTTAAGCAAACAGCCCACAATCCAAACCCAAATATCCGATACCTTTCAATGTTTCGCTGTATCCAGTTTCTCACTCTGGCTTCGTCAAATGTATACGGATAATGCTGCATATTGTCTGAATCAGCCAATACTTTATAAAGCGCATCGAAATCATCTTCCGTCATTTCTCTTAAAAATAACCGTTCTGTTTCAATAACCATTGCTTTTCTCCTACAAATTCAAGTTTATTGAACTGATAAAATTATATCATAAAAATGTGAATAAATAGAACATCACCAAGTTTGCACTAAGATTCACACCCATACTATTCGAGAAATCGTAATTTTACATTCTGATTTCCGTTTTAAAAAACTGTTCTTGAAATGCAACCTGACGCATAATTTCGTCTTTTGAAAATGAAATATGTTCAGGTGCTACAACCCATTTTTCTTCTACATCATCAATTCTATGAATAATAGCAACGACTTTCCCAACAAACTCTCTGACAGGTTTGTTTATACCAAGGATATATGCATCCTGTTCCTCTCCATCAGGTGCCAGAACATTAGGAATGTATCCATAGTTAACAGAATAGAATATATCTTTATGCTTTGGATGGAAAGTTCCAAGCGGTCGGTCAACAATAACTTTCACGATACTACCAATCATCACATCAACCTCCGTCAAATTGCAATATGTCAGTTATTGTTTATTGAGGATAAATAAGACTTCATATCCTCAACAAATTGATTTCCACAACGTGCGAGTTCACCCAATACTCTGTCAATACCTCTTTCAGTTGTAAACCAATTATCTTTTGTTATATTGTAGCAATGAACTGGACATACTCTTATCTCGACATTTGGAAAAGCCATTTGATAAAGCATAAGGCAACGTCTGGCGTGAAACGCTTTACAGACAATCAAAGCTGTTTTTATCTCAATGCCACTTTCGTCAACGGCTTTTCGTGAAAGAAAAGCATTATCACGAGTATGTCCCGATTTATCCTCTCCGATAATTGCTTCTGTAGACACACCATTTTTCACAAATACATCGATAAAGAACTCACAGTCGGATTGATAATCACCATTATATATTTCTGCCTTTGAACGAACACCTGGCCATTTATCGCGTTTAACACTAACTCCACCAGAGGGAATAAGCCACTTGGCATATCCTTTATGGTACAGTTCGGCTGCATATTCAGGCTGCTCAGGATGCGAACCTCCTGGCAGAAAGATTGCATCAACTTTTTCAGGCTCATCAGCTACAAATATATAGTTTGAAATATCCTGTATAATCTTTTCCATTATAGCTTCCATTGTTAAATCAAATATTTTTTTATTTAGAAATATTTTCGTCAAATTCTAGCTTATCGAACTGATATCATTATATCATAAAAATGTGAACAAATAAATAGAACGGCACCAAATTCACTTTTCTCGCCACACAGAAAAAACAGCCCCCACGCTTGTGAGGACTGTAATTTTCGATAAAACCCACTTGGGGATAAATTATCTCTTTGAGAACTGGCTTGCACGACGTGCGGCTTTGAGACCGTACTTCTTTCTTTCCTTCATTCTCGGGTCACGAGTGAGGAAGCCAGCCTTCTTGAGTGCAGGACGATATGTGTCATCAGCCTGAAGGAGAGCGCGGGAAATACCGTGGCGGATAGCACCTGCCTGACCGGAAAGACCGCCGCCCTTAACAGTAGCGATGATATCGAATTTGCCCTCAGTAGCGGTTACGCCGAAAGGCTGATTGATTATGAGCTTGAGTGTTTCAAGACCGAAGTATTCGTCAAGAGATTTGCCGTTAACGGTGATAACTCCTGTACCAGGAACTATACGAACTCTCGCAACGGACTTCTTTCTTCTACCTGTTCCGTAGAAATAAGGCTTAGCACTTGTGTACATTCTATTGTTCTCCTTTCAATCATTCAGCCGGATACGCAACGGGCTTCTGAGCCTGCTGATTGTGCTCTGCACCTGCGTATACCTTGAGGCGTGTGATCTGAGCGTCGCCAAGCTTGTTCTTTGCGAGCATGCCCTTAACTGCAAGCTGCATAGCGAGCTCCGGCTTGGTTGCCATGAGGGTCTTGTAGCTAACTTCCTTAAGACCGCCGATGTAACCGGAATGATGACGGTAGTACTTCTGCTCCAGCTTCTTGCCGGTGAGAACTGCCTTGGATGCGTTAACAATGATTACGAACTCGCCGCAATCAACATTAGGTGTGAATTCGGGTCTGTGCTTACCTCTGAGGATGGTAGCTGCCAAAACAGCAGTCTTTCCGAGCGGCTTGCCTGCCGCATCAATTACATACCACTTACGCTCGAGGTTTTCCTTTTTTGCCATGTATGTGGACATTTATGGTTCCTCCATGATTTTTATTGTCGGCGCTTATCCCGCTGTGAGAGCACGGCATAGCGCGTTCATTTCTCAACGCTCAATATTATATCATACTTTGGTATTAATGTCAAGCACTTTTTGCAAAATTATCTCAATATTTTGATTTACACTATACTTAGCTTCGATTATCGCCCGTTTTCGTCGTTTTTGCTCATTAATCCGAGCTGTCAATGTTGTTTTTTCTCGTTTTAGTCAATACAGCCCCGTTATAGTAGTGCTCAAGAATTTCTTTGTGTGAAAAACCGTCGCGTGCCATGGCATTCGCGCCATACTGACTCAGACCAATTCCATGCCCGTAGCCGCGCACACGAAATTTCAGGCCATCCTCTCCAAACCACGCATCAAAATCTGTGCTTTTAAGTCCAAACAGCTCTCGCACTTCTCTTCCGCTAAGTCTAACATTTCCGATTGTCAAATACGCGCATCTTCCCGATGCGGTCGGCTCGATGAGAATCGTTTTCTGCAAATTGTAATGCTTTCCGATAGTTGCCAGCCTCGACTTGACCTGTATAGGCGTAAAGCTCACAACGCTGATCTCAGCGCTCTCATAGCTGTCTACCGAGGTTAAATATGGCTTCGCTCCGAAAAGCTCCGCACAATCGGCAGTTTTTTCGCTCGATGAGGAATGCCACATCGCGAGAATATATTCCCCGTCGTATTCCATTACCTCATCCGAGGTTGCGTTTGCAGCGGCACGGGAAATTGTCATCGCTTCCCTTGCGTAGGCTTCGCCAAACCGCGCGGCAAGAGCCTCTTCAGTCGTAAAACCACAGCAATGAGTTATGTCTGTGCAAACATCAATGCTTGTTCCATCGAAATTTTCGGTATGCGGATGAGAATTATTCTCAAGGCAGTAATAAAGATATGTGCGCGCCGCGACTGCCTGAGCTTGCAGAGCCTCCATTGAGAAGGTGTGCGGCATCTCGTGCACCACAACGCCTGCGATATATTCATCGACCGAAATCGGATAGCAATTCCCTTCATTGGCTATAACAAGCTCGGGCTCAGCTATGCAGGCAGATGGCTGATTAGGGGTAGATGCAAGCAAAAATGCAAGTATTACTGCAACAATATTCATAAAAAAACTCCATACTATTTATTTTTCTCAGTCAACCCAGAGAAATCTGCAATATTTTCAAATACCTCTTGCATATTTGCGCTTGATATGATATAATAATATAAATATATTATTGTGATAAAGTCTACCTTTTTCATGGAGGTATTGAAATGCAAAATGCAATTAATAATTCTATAGTCAATGATCCGCTCAGCAAAAACAGCGAGCTTTTCGAATCGTTGCTTGCAAACTGCCGCGAGCACTATTCCATCCCAACATCCGCATTCACAAACTACAATGTTAAGCGCGGACTTCGCAATCCCGATGGAACAGGCGTTATGGCTGGTATTACCAAAATCGGTAATGCTCACGGTTATATTATCAACGAAGGCGATAAGATGCCGATCGAGGGCGAGCTGTACTATCGCGGATACAATGTTACAGACCTAATTCGCGGATATACCGAAGAAGGACGCTTCGGATTTGAGGAAACGGCTTATCTGCTGTTTTTCGGTGACCTTCCCTCAAAGAATCAGCTTGCGAATTTCGACGAGCTGCTCGACTCATATCGCTATCTGCCGCCTCGCTTCACTGAGGATGTTATCATGAAGGCTCCGACGACATCTCTCATGAACAAGATTTCGACGAGCATCCTCTCGCTTTATGCATATGACGAAAATCCTGACGAAACCTCACTTGAGAACATGCTTCGTCAGTCAATGCAGCTTCTTGCCCGCCTGCCAATCATTGCGGCTCAGGCGTACGCTTTCAACAGAAGCTATTTCTACGGTGACAGCCTTAACATTCATAACCCGCAGAACAATCTTTCTACCGCACAGAACTTCCTTCGCATCATGCGCCCCGACTGCAGTTATACCGATGCAGAAGCAAGACTGCTTGACCTTTGCCTTGTGCTTCACGCTGAGCACGGCGGCGGAAACAATTCAGCTTTCACATGCCGTGTTGTTTCCTCTTCGGGCACGGATAGTTATTCTGCAATTGCGTCTGCAATTTGCTCACTCAAGGGTCCAAAGCATGGTGGCGCCAATATCAAGGTTACGGAAATGTTCGATTGC
This sequence comes from Candidatus Flemingiibacterium sp., assembly GCA_045579745.1. Taxonomy (GTDB): domain Bacteria; phylum Bacillota; class Clostridia; order Oscillospirales; family CAG-272; genus Flemingiibacterium. Next base: position 20,229 of record JAZNMQ010000019.1, read on the forward strand.
ATCAAAGAAGGTGTTAACGATTGGAAGGACGACGATGAGGTTTCTCATTTTCTTGATAAGCTTATTCGCGGCGAAGCGGGCGACCATTCCGGTCTTATTTACGGTATGGGACACGCGATCTACACACTTTCCGACCCACGTACAGTCATGCTAAAGAAATATGCACGTGACCTTGCTAAGGGAACCGACTACGAACGCGAATTTGATCTGCTCGAATCTGTCGAAAGACTTGCGCCGGCAGTTTTCTCTCATCACAAGAATCTCGACAAGAATATATGCGCAAACGTCGACCTTTATTCCGGACTCGTTTACCGCATGCTCGGTATTCCGGTTGAGCTTTACACGCCATTGTTTGCTATTGCAAGAATCGCCGGCTGGTGTGCGCATCGAATTGAAGAGGTTACAACCGGCAAGAAGATTATTCGCCCTGCATACAAAGCTATCTCCAAACCCCGCGAATACATTCCTCTTAACGTAAGAAGAACATACTAAACTGTCCAAAACTCCGCATCAGATTGATGCGGAGTTTTAGTTTTGCGAGTTCTATAGTAAATCAAACTTTTTTCATCATTCCTCTTGACATTCGTATTAATTTGTGGTATTATATATATGTTGTCAATGGCAACGCCTCAGACGGAGAGATGTCCGAGCGGTTTAAGGAGCCGGTCTTGAAAACCGGTGACTCTCGCGAGGGAGCCGTGGGTTCGAATCCCACTCTCTCCGCCATATTATCTCTCTTAATATATATTTCGGCATGGAGAAGTACTCAAGTGGCCGAAGAGGCCTCCCTGCTAAGGAGGTAGATCGGGTTATCCGATGCGAGAGTTCAAATCTCTCCTTCTCCGCCA
>JAZNMQ010000020.1:0-68896 GCA_045579745.1 Candidatus Flemingiibacterium sp.
AATATTACGACCGTTTTGCCGTTTTTGTATTTGTCGATCAGCGCATATATAGCCGGCAGATTTTTATCTCCGAAATCCTCAATCTCTTTTTTTAGATTTGGATCAAGCTCGGTATCGATCCACGGTATATCAAAACGTGCCTTTCCAAGACGTGAGATCGCGCCTTCAAGGCAAGCTTCGGCAGGCAGATCGAAAAGAAATACCGTGTCGCACGCCGAGATCCGCCTTTCTATCGTTCGACTGTAATTCCCGTCTATTATCCATGATTCAAGCGCAAGTATCTCAGTAAGGCTTGCGTCGAATTCTTCTCTTGAAATATGCGTTCTGTCGGGCTTGTGCCAAATGGCATCAAGATAAAATAACGGCAGCCCGATTTTATCGTGTAACTTCTCCGCGAATGTGGTTTTTCCCGATCCGGGGCATCCGATTACTATAATCTTTTTCATTTCTGATTCATTTCACTCACCATTTCGCACGATTTCGCTGTCATTTCCACCCATGCTGGGCGAAAACCGCTTTTGATAGCGTTTCGAACCGATTTCACGTTGCACCAGGCGGCACAGTAGAAAGGCACCTTCCCGCGATTCAATATTTCGATGGCAAGACGGCTTGTGAGAGCCGAAGCGATCCCTTGTCTGCGATACTGGGGAAGCACGTCAATGCCGATCTGCCACATGGTGTCGCAGTCAGCGGAGCATCCTGCAAGACCGATAAGCCTGCCGCCGTCGTATGCGCCAACCCCAAGCATATCAAGCTCTTTTCGCTTTTCGCAGAGCGCATTCGACCATTCCGGCAGATAGAGATCTGCAAAGTCCGCTTGCGTCAACAATTTCATCTTGTAGGGACCGGCGTCCTCGACGGTCCTTTGACACAGCGCGTTCACGTCCGGCAGAAAATACTCCGCCATGAAGCAAATTTGCTGTCCCTTTTCCATGAGCGCCTCATTCAGCACATGCATGTGCGGTGTTTCAAAGAGATGCTCCACGGGATAGGCGTTTATGTAGTTCTCAGTAATCTCACGGAACTCGGGCGACACCGATGCCACCACGTTGTTACCGTAGGATACCAACTGGCAGGAAAACGGGAGCTTCAAATACCGTCTTGAGCCCTCGTTCTCGTATGAGGTGACAATGATGTTCTCGGTTTTCTCAAAATCCGCAGGCTCGGCGCAAAGGTCGATTGCAGATTGTTCCATAGCAATTTTCAAAATTTCTTGGTTTGTCATATTTTTCTCCTTTACGGAGCATAATCATTTATAATTTCCATGATATCGCGCTGATAAATGTTGCCGCCAAGAACTTCGCCGTTTGGCGAGATGGACACAGTACGCACGTCGCGTGCATCTTCCACATACGGATTTTCGGGAAGCTCACACGAGAAATACTCAGAGAGATATTTCAGTGCATTCCCTTCGGGGAAGATGATATTTCCCTCGTTCTCGAAAATCTCCATATCGCGGAAAATGTCGAGAATTTCTCTCGTTTTTTTGTTGTACGGATTGTCATTTTCAGAGCCTACAAGCCACGCAGGCTGAAGTCTTATCGGAATATCGCATTTCTTAGCTTCCGCGGCAAACGTTTTCACAACGTGGATAGGAATTGTTTCCTGATGAAATGCATCAACAGACAGAAGCAGATCGTTTACTCCGCATTCGGCGAGTCGCTTTGTGACCTCGCGGATCCTCAGGGCATTCTTTGAAAAATAACCGTTGGTGATGAGTTGACGCCTTGGGATATTAAGCTTCTTGGCGGTAGTCATGATCGCATAAACCGCATCGGGATACAACAGCGGCTCACCGCCGAAGGTCATTACCGTTTTGATGTCATACTGTTTTGCGATTTTCTGCACCGCATCTGCGGCAATTCCGGGATCAATTCGCTCGCCGCAAGAGGCGTGGTCACCCTCGGAGCAGTGTTTGCATCTGCCTGTGCAGGCGTAGGTCACAACGAATTCGATTTTGTTCAGATTTTTAAGATATTGGTTCATGGTTTACTTAACCCGAGCGGCGAGCCTCTACTTCATCATCCCGTAACCGCCGGCATATTTGCTGACCTCAGACGCAACGACGAAAACATTATTTTGGCAGATCTTTCGTATTTCCTTGAGCACAGTAAGTGAATCACGTCGGGGCAGGATTATTAAAATCATATTCATCTTATCTGTGGAGCCGCGGCCGTCAAAAACTGTGTATCCGCGAGAGTTTGCGCGCAGATATTCGATTATCTTTCCCGTATTCTCATCATTTGCAATAAGCTGAAGATTTGATGTTCCCAAAGCTATTTTCCCCTCAAGCGTCGAGCCGAGGAAAAGTCCGGTCGCGTATCCAAGACAATAGAACGCAAGAAGAAACAAATTATCACCGAGTGTACCTATAATGGTGGAGATAACAAGTCCCCAAATCGTGCACTCGATAAAACCAAGTCCTGCCGCTTTCAGGCGCTGTCCTTTTACCATCATACAGGTTTTCAGTGACTGAATTGTTATCTCAACGATCTTCGCGGCGCATACTATAAAGCATACTGCAACCGGATGAAATGATGCCAAAAATTCTGACATAATTATTTACTCCTTTTTCGTAGTAGAGGATAGTTTTCGCATAATTTTAAAAAATCATAGAAATATCGCGCAGGTATAACTTTCCAATTTGTATCACAGCATAAAGCAAAAATGCTTGAAATGACATTTTTTCAAGGTCGCCAATGGCGCATCCGCGCAAAGCGCGGCAGGTGCAAAGCCAGACGGACTGTGAAGCAGGGCTTCTGTATTATATTCCGTTTTTACTTACTTTTCGTTTTGGATTTGCTTTTTGCTCCAATAGAATAAATCCTCGGACATGCTGTCAAAATCGACTGAGCCGCCTTCCTTAAGCTTCATGAATGTGTTAACGATAGTCTTTTCCTCTGCCGAAGCAACGCTCAACAATTCGCTTTGCAGGCTTATGTATTTACCCGATTGCTTGAAGGCGATCGCCTGTACTACGAAAGAAGCGGCTTTATATAATCCTCTCAGAATATCCTCGCTCTTTTCGTGCAGCATGTTGTGCACGCAGCCGTGATAGATATTGCACGCACCAATTTTGATCGCCCGATCAACAGCACTCTCGTTGAGCAACGGCAAAAGCTCGTCAAGCGAGCCTGAAATAGGTTTTGTGTCGTAATAGAACTGAAAAAGATCGGATGGCTCCCAATTAAGAAGCTCGTCCTTGCCAGAAACAAAACCGCAGATCAGCTCTCTGTGCGGCAGGCTATCCAAAATTGCATTATAGGTTTTTATATCTGAAGCTGACAATTCATCAAGTATTACGACAACATCAATGTCGCTCGTTTCGGTCGCCTCACCGCGTCCATAGCTTCCCTGCAACCCGACAAACCACACACGCTCGCCGAAATCGTCCTTTAACGCCTCTAAAAAAGTATTCATCCAGGCAGAAATATCTATCATTTTGCTTTCCTCATCGAATTCGAATTTGATTATTCTTTAATCCCAAAATATATCCATCGGCCATCTATATCTTCAATTACAAATTCCCGATTGTGGTAATCGGTTTTGTGAAGACGTTGTACGATTTTTACACCCTTTGCTTCGTACTCGTCCTGCAAGCTTTGCTGATCTTTTACAATGACATACGCATCACCGCCGTAACCGTATAATTCACGGTTCGGAAAAACTCGCGTTCCATTTGACTGTGTAAGTATGAATTCAACACCGTCACGGTATAAGCATATGTGCTTTTCCGCCGCATCAAGGTAATCAACTCTTCGAAAACCAAGCTTTTCGTGATAATATTCGGCTGTTTTACAAATATCAGGTGTTGGAAAAACAGGATGAGATGCGAACAGTTCCATTTTACAACCTCCATCAGGTTATTGCTGCATATATTATAGCATATTCTTAAATTTTTTTCAATCCTTCGTAAGATAAACCAAACCAGCCGATGAGGAGTTTCGTTCCCGCATCGGCGTATGCTTCAACTTTTTACACATTACAAGTTCAGTCTTTGCGGCGGCAAACAGATTTGGGATTGAAGATCATTCTATTTTTTATAGGAAATACGCTGCATTGCTGTCCTCGTGTTGCTGATGATGCGGCTCAAGTTTTGTCAGTCGATTGCCAATCACACAATATACAAAATAATTTACAAATAGGCGTTGATATTTAGAGATTTTATGTTATAATAAAGTTTGTAGGAACATATTTACAAAAATATTTCAACAGACTTTTTAAAAAAACAAATCACGATAGGTATGTGCGTGATCAGATCGAAAAGGAGGCGTTGTATGTTTTTTAAAACAATGCGCAAATACACATCATTGATTGTTCTTGTCGGCATTCTGGCAGCAGTTTCAATCGGATGTGACAGCACGGCAAACGATAATATGGGGGATGATAGCATGAGCAACGAAAATCAGATGATCGACCAAGCAGGAAATGCAGATATTGATTGGGTAAGCCATCCATTTGAGGGCAAAGCAAGCAATCTTAACGATATTCAGCCCGTTTGGGAAGGCAACGGTAATATACTGCGAGTATGCAACATTTCAAACGATATTCTATCCCTATACATGGAGGATGGATATTTAACGGATGTACAGCTTATCGAATATGTGCCCCAAAGCGGCGATTCGATACAATCGTACACAGAATGGAGAGGCTTTGAGGTAAGAGAGCTTTTCCGCAAGAGATCCCGTATTGGCATACTCATTGACGGAGATAAGCAGCTGTCGATTCCTGAAAAGTTTGTTGGCAAACAAACGGAAATTGCACAGCTCGAAAATGCACAGAATTACACGATCTATTCGCACGATGACCCTGATTACAACAAGTATGTGAAGCCTGCAGAGGTGTGGATAAAGTCTATACCAGGCAATTACAGCAGCCATACAACCGAGCATGTTACAAATAATACAGTATATTTGAAGTTGGATAAGCCCATGAAGGAAGGGTGCAGCTACTACATTGTACTTGACAATATCAATGTAGAGCAGACTGCCGGAGTGTATAAATATGATACAAAAAATGTTGTATCAGAAGCTGTACATACAAATCAAGCAGGCTACAGACCTGATGACCCCGGTAAATGCGCGTACTTGTCTGTATGGCTTGGAACCGGCGGAAAAATGAAATATCCAACCGGAATGAAATTCTATATTGTCAACGAAAACGGTGAGGAAGTATTCACCGGCAAGACAAAGCTTGCATTGGCAAGCAGCGTGCCGGAGTTCTCGAGTCAGAAGAATCTAAACTTCACTGATGTTTACCGTATGGATTTCTCCGACCTCACAACGCCTGGTAAATATACGCTTTATGTAGAAGGTGTCGGTGCAGGCTACGATTTTGTTATTTCAGATGACGCATGGGAAGACGCTTTGAAGATATCGATGAAAGGCTTCTATAATCAACGCAGCGGTATTGAGCTCTTGCCGGAATATACAGATTATGTTAAGCCTCGTTCTATGCATCCGGATGACGGATTTGTAGTTTATGCATCCACATGCTCCTTGCTTGATTCCGGAAACGGATTAAATGCGCTTGGAACAGACGAGGACAACTTTGGCAATCTTGTTGCCGGACTCACCGATGAAGTTGTTGAGAACGCTTGGGGCGGATATTTCGATGCAGGTGACTGGGACAGACGTATTACTCATTTGGAGGCCACTCGTCTGCAGCTTGAGCTGTTCTTACTTAATCCTGATTATTTTGAGGGATTGGATCTGAACATACCCGAGTCAAGCAATAAAATTCCGGATATGTTGGATGAAGCGATGTGGAATATCGACTGCTATAAGAGAATGCAGCTTGAAGATGGCGGTATACGCGGAGGAATTGAATCCGCGGAGCATCCGAAGACATCTGAAACGAGCTGGACTGAATCGCTCACTATTATGGCATATGCTCCTGACCATTGGTCGGCGTACCTCTATACCGGAGCTGCTGCAAGACTTGCCTCCTGCCTGAAAATCGTTGGCGAAAACGAGCTAGCAGATGAATATTTGCAAAGCGCAATTAAGGCATTTAATTGGGCAGAAAAGGAATATGCTGTCTGGAAAGACAGAACGGACGTTACCGAAAAATCAAAGGCAAAATGTGTAACAGAACGTCTTCAGGCATGCGCTGACTTATACTACGCAACAGAAGATAAAGTATACGGTGATATTTATAAATCAGCCTTGCCTTTGAATGGAAGCAACAGTATTAATAGCTTGGGTGATTACGAGATCGAAGACGCTGTATTTGCTTATACAATGCTTCCGGAGGAGCTGCGTGACGAAGAAGTATACAAAATTTGCTCGGATGCTATTATTGAGTTGGCAGAATCCACAATGCAGTTTCAGGCTTCCAACGCCTTTAATATCGCCGGCAGAAATGCATATGAGTATCGTGGATGGGGCTTCTACGGCTCTCCTAAGGCAAATGCTCTTGCCAGAGCCCACCATTTAACGGGAGAGAATAAATATCTGTTATGGCTCGTAAGAGCTACTCAGTTCGCTACAGGCTGCAATTCGCTGAGCATATCCTTTACAACAGGACTTGGTGAGAATGCAGTACGCTATCCTCTGATCGTAGACCAAAGAAACGGTGGCCTTAAGAACCCGCCTGTAGGAATAACAACATACGGTCCGTTTGAAAAACAGTATACCGGTGGCATGTGGTTCCTTGCAGATAAGAAGTATATTCATAATTATATTTATCCTGCGTGGGAACAATGGCCTGATCTTGATTCCTATCTTGACACCTACAGATTTGCAGACAACTGCGAATTTACCGTACACGGTTCTATGGGCATAAGCGCTTATTTGTGGGGCTATTTAGCTCAACGATAAGTTGAAAGCTCTTCAGCACTTAACTTGGGAATCGTCGTACAGACAAAGCTTTCCATAAATTTGATATGCACCCCGGAAGACAGACACTTTTGGGGTGCATGTTTTATGCTCAAATCGAAAGAAATACTCCTAAAAACCTGAAATATATTAAATAATTACCGCAACGCCGTAACAGAGTTAGGCTTTTCCTGTTATTTTTGTCCCGTGCAATGATCATCAGATTTGCCGTGTTTCATTAAAACAGCATGAAGGAGCTTTAGTGTACCAAGGTAAATTAGTTTACCGATAATCGATATTATAGTGTAACATACGCCGAAAACCAGACCGCATACAGCGCTTCTGCCAATGGCTATGCCGTCAATCGCTAAACCATTCAGAAAGAATGTAAGGATCAACATGAGCAGTGTGGTCGCAAAGTAAAGTCGTTTCTGTGATGGTTCCAATATAATTCCCGACAACACCCCATGAATCAAAAAGAAGATAGGAAATATATTGAAGGCCAACCAAGTATCGTAGTCCCCATAACCTACACGATGATTTGGCATGGATTCCATAAACAGTACGCTCACGGCTACGGTAAAAGTAAATAGAACAAAGATTATAGCTCGAAATGCTCGATTTGACATTTTGTGATTCTCTCTTTCAAATAAAGACAACGCGGATTATATGCCGCGAGTTAAAAGAACAACCAATATGCGTACAGAATGCTGCATATACCGATGGCAAACAGTATGTAAGTCGCTGTTTTCCTATTCTCGGCTGTAATAATGCAGTTTTGCATGATGTTATCATTCAACTTATTCGCGATCTCTTTATGAAGCAAGCTTGCTCGGGATCACATCTTTTTCATTGATAAGATGCAGACTGTCATTCTCAATCCAACCGTAATATACGTCAGATGTTTCGCTTAAATCTATTTTAAGGAGCAGATCATGAGATTTATATTGCAGATTGGATTCAGTGTAAATCCAGAATTGGTGTGCTTCCGGGAAGATACTTTGAACTACGCTGTTGATATCACACTTGAGAATTGCACCGTTTTCGCGTTTGTATAGGGTAATAATTGCTCCCATAGAACCGTATGCTTCAAGCACCATATCCCCAACTGCAGTCGCACTCTTATTACAGACCAGTATCAAATTGGGATTGCTATTCTCGAATGTATAATAGCATATGTCAGATGAGTTCGCTCCGGTTTCATAGGAAAGGATAAGTCCGTCTTCGCCAAGTACATTCTCAAATGGCTGCCATTTGACCGTATCACGGTATGCAGGGCTGATTTCACGAAAAGCCGTGTACATATCATTGGTCTTTATTGCGGCATAAGTTTTTGAGCCTTTTGTGTCCACTATGACAAACGACATATTGTTATATGATATCTCGTTATATTCACGGGCAATGTCTTCAGGCAGAATCGCGACGGTACTATCACCGTCAAATTTTATAGCTGTCCATGTGAATTGGTCGAGATCATGTATCTGATGATCTTCAGCTTCTTCGGAAGATGGATAATATGGAATTACAGTTTCACCTTCAAACACCAGCGTCTTACCCACAAGGTGCTGATACGAGGGTGCATCGCAGGCGCGAATATCCATAAGCAATGTTGTGCCTTCGATTCCCATCGAGTACCCGAGAGTAAATTTCAATGTGAATTCTGCTTCCTTTGCCGATTGGCTGAGTGAACGGAGCGTTGCTGTTTGCTCATAGCTAAGAGGATTTATGGTATATGTACCAACATAGCGGCTTGCATCCTTTTCGGATCCTATACCATCATCAAACTGTATCTGTGCAGTTCTGGTGACGATAGAAAGGCGATATGAATGTTCGCCGTTATCATCTGTGTAACTGCTGTCCCATACGCCGTTGAATGTGTCATCCAAAACCAATGTCGGCGAATCGGCATATCCATCCGTATTCGGTACAAAAGTCAGCGGAATAGGATCTTTTACAGTTAATGTATCAACACCGCTGCTTTCACAGATAAAGTGAACAAAGCCGCCGTATTCGTACAGTTTTCCTTTAACCTCAGACTCCGGATAAATTTTGATCTCTCCATTATCTGCATATCTGCCAATAAGCTTTGCGGTGAAATCTCCCGTTTCAACGTCATACTGATAGGTGCCTTCATAATTGATCGGGCCGCCTGTACCCACAAGACCGGCATTCGCATAAATGGTTCCGTCATTTTGAATATAGATGGAATGGCTCCAGAAATCATAGTTGAAATTGCCCTGTATGAAACGGTATGCGAGGCAGGTAAACATTCCGTCAAGCTCTCCGGTGTACGGTTTTCCGTTTTTGAGAACCTTATCCTTTGTAAAGGTTTCAACTTCCTCCACAGATTCGATATTACCGTCTTGGGAAGTAACACGGTATGTTCGAAGAGATTTGAAGTTTCCCATCGACCACCACGAATTGCCTACACCCATAACGTAATACAGTGTTCCGTCTTCACCCGCATGGAGGACATTACCGTCAGGAAAGCGTGCTTCTGTCCCCTTGCCATATACACCGGCAACGGTTATGAAGTCCCGTTCATCTTCAAGAGGAATGTCGACCTTATATTGGGTTTTATCTTCGGTCGTCCCAGCATCCGTTTCGGGCGAGAACCGCTCAAGCGTCACTGTACGGGACGATGAATCTTTATCGATCGTAACATATATCTGCGTTTTATCATCTGAATATTTCAGCTCGCGTATATACTCTCCGGCATCTAATACCAAATCCACAAAAAACGTTCCATCAAAGCTTCTTATTGTATTCCAATAAGCGTAAACGATCGTGCTGATATCATCACCATAATATGTTGGAACAGAACCGGTAAAATGATGTTCGATCTTTTGAGCTTCGGGATTGATCACAGCAAAAAGGCTGATGTTCGGATTGATATGTCCAGCTGCGATCACATATTCACCTATGCGTCCCCACTCCTCTACGCCGTTAACTCCGGAATATATCTCAGATAAATCATATTTGACTCCGTCATATTCGAACGTTTGCCAAGGTTTTGGCTCCACGGGCATCTGCCCCAAGGCTTCAAATAGCTTTTCTGCCATCAATTCAAACGACGAAAAGCGGATTTCTCCGTCTTCGGTCAAGGTATAGGTACAATACGCCGTAGCAGAGAGCTCACGGTTGTTTTCGGTCATAGTCGCATCAACTTTGACCGTATAATTGCCGTTTTCAGCGTTTTCAAGAGTAATATTATAGCTTTCTCCGACATCATATCCAAACAAGGCGGTATATCCGTCAAAACGGAACAGTCTGCCTTCAATCTCTGCAAAAAGCGGGTGCTGGTCTTCAACAGTTTTGGACATCAGCTCATCAGTGAGTTCTGCGCTGAAGTACTGTTCACAAAACTCACGAAGCTCAGCAAGTGTGGTGTACCCATTAATATCAACCTCTCTGTATTCAGCTCCGTCCTTGGAGGTTGTAGCATTTGTATAGATATCACTGCGGTAGCCGGTAAACAGGGCATACACATGCTCTGCGTCATGGTAAAAATCCAAGAATTTCTCAGGCAGATCCGTGTCGGGAGATGAGCCTTGATGGAGATTGTTATCCGTGCTTTCGGTCTGAGTTCCATCATCAGAATCAGTGTCAGACGAACAACCTACTGCACTCAATGTAAAAATAAGTGCAAGGATCAAGCATATCCAGATGTATTTTTTCATAATGCCCCTCCCTTTCAGCAGCATAATATCAAGACAGTTTAAATTATTTATCAGTGATGAATTGTATTTACGCGTTATTCTGTCAATTAGACGAAATTCGCGTCATTTTTGTTCCCATCCAATGTGAAAAATCACAGATGGCACTGCAGAACAAAGCTATCGGGAAATACCCCTGACCGAATTCTGAAGTTGAGTACAGAATGATTGATATATTTTGCAAAAATGTATGTTCAAACGCTTCAGAAAGGCAGCGACTCATTACCTATAGACGATTGACAATTTGACAAAATGGTGTTATAATATATGGTGTATAAAAATATCCATTTGGTATTGCTTGCCACGGTAGAGTGCTGCCGCCTGAAAATTGGCAGTACAATTACCAATTTGCGCGAGATCTATGATTTTGACCTCGACCAATATCAATCAAATAAGGTCTGCCTTAATTGGCAGATAATTTTAAAGGAAGAGTAAAAATGAAGAAACTGATTTTATTGATACTTACCCTTGCTTTGTGTATTTCGCTCGCTGCTTGCGGAGCTGATGACGAGAATAGCGGCGATACGGAAGCACCTGAGCAAGACATTAGTGAAAACACAAGCGATAATTCAGGCAATGCTGACGCCGATACAACCGCAGGTGATGAAGCCGCCGATCCCGATACACTCGAGTCGAGTGATACTTCTCCTGACGACACAACCAAGTCAGATGACACAACTGCTGCTCCCGATACGACCGAGTCAACCGATTCTTCCTCTGACGACACGACCAAGTCAGATGACACAACCGCTGCTCCCGATACGACCTGGTCGAGCGATTCTTCCTCTGACGACACGACCAAGTCAGATGACACAACTGCTGCTCCTGATACAACCGAATCAAGTGATACTTCCTCTGACGACACAATTAAGTCAGATGACACAACCGCTGCTCCCGATACGACCGGGTCGAGCGATTCTTCCTCTGACGACACAACTAAGGCTGAGGACACAACCGGATCTCCCGATACGACCGAGTCAACCGATTCTTCCTCCGAGGACACGACTACGGCTGAGGATACAACTGCTGCTCCTGATACAACCGAGTCAGATGATACTTCTTCCGAGGATACAACTACGTCCGACGACACGACTAAGTCTGAGGACACAACTTCCGGCAGTGGAAACAGCGGCGGCAATCAAGGCAGTATACTATTGCCACCCGACGAATTTTAATTATGACGCAAACCTATAAATTAGCTTGCCACTCCTTTGCGATCTGCTCTTTTCATGAGGCGGTGCATCGGATGTTCAGAGATTACAAAACCGACGAGCAAGCCGAGTTTATCATTACAACCGAGCAGGCTGACATCGATTTTGAGCGAAGCCGTGCAACCTCTGACGGATTTTCCGACAGCTACCTCGAAACCCTTGCGGTTTACAGAAAGCTTTGCGAAAAGCTGATTGAGGACGATATAGTGCTGTTTCATTGCTCGGCACTTGAAATAGACGGCACAGCATATCTATTCACCGCGCCGAGCGGCACGGGAAAATCCACGCATACAAGGCTTTGGCGTGAGTATTTCGGAAGCCGCGTAACGATGATAAACGATGACAAGCCGCTTTTGAAGATTGACGATAACAAAATCACAGTTTACGGCACGCCCTACGGTGGTAAGGATAGAATTCAGACAAACACTTCGGCAAAAGTGGGCGGTATTGTCATTTTGCACCAGGCAAAGGAAAACACTATCCGCAGAATCACACCAAAGGAAGCCTATCCAATGCTGTTTAATCAAACTCACAGACCGAGCGATATATCAAAGCTCACTCGCACGATGGAGCTCGTTCAAGCAATTGCAAAACTGCCGATTTATTCACTCGGCTGCAATATTTCAAGCGAGGCAGTCGAGCTTTGCTACAACTCATTGACAGGAGATAAAAAGAAATGAAATTAAAAGAGGGCGTATTTTTACACAAAACAGGAAGCGAATTCATGGGCGTTACTCAGGGCAAAGCGGCAAAGGCATTCAACGGCTTGATTCGCAACAACGAAACTGCAAATGAGATCTATATTCTTTTGCAGAATGAAACCACCGAGGAAGCTGTGGTCGATGCCATGTGCGAAAAGTATGACGCGCCACGAGAAGTAATAGCAAGGGATGTTCACGGTGTGATCGAACAGATTCGCGCCGCAGGACTGCTTGATGAATAAGCCATCGGTTTTGGCAGACGAGCTGTCAAAGGGTAAGGCCGTACTGTCTGGCACATCTGGGGACAGCATGCAGCCGCTTTTGTATCAAGGGAAAACACAGATCGTTTTAGTGCCGATTACTTCCCCGCTTAAAAAATGGGATTTACCCCTCTATCGCCGTCCGAGCGGTCAGTTTGTTCTGCACCGAATTATAAAATCGGACGATGAGTTTTACTATACAAGGGGCGACAACAGGCATGGGCTTGAAAAAGTTCCTAAGGAATGGTGCCTCGGTGTGGTCAGCGAGATCAAGCGAGCAGGCAAAACCATATCCGTAACCGATAAGGGTTATCGTGCCTATTTGCATTTTTGGAGCCTGATTTACCCGTTTAGATACGTTTGGTACAGAATAAGAAGCATTATTAAATCTGTTCGCAGGAGATTAAAATGACAGACGAGAAAAATCAATCGATATACAATTTAATCTACCTCGTTGGCTGCGCTGTGACCGGAACTGCCACAGATCCCGAACGCGTGTCAAAAATGGATCTGCAAAAGGTCTATCATGCTTCAAGCCGGCACATGATGACCGCTTTGGTGTGGGAAGCTATCAAAAATTCACCCATAGCCGATAATGAGCTCATGGAAAAATTCTCCAAAAAGAGCGTCAAGGCGGCTCGAAAAAATCTGCTTCTTGACACCGAGAGAGCAAGGCTTTGCGCCTATCTCGACACACTCGGCGTTTGGAGAATTCCGCTCAAAGGTGTTGTACTTAAGGAACTCTACCCTAAGCAGGAAATGCGACAGATGTCGGATAACGATATTCTCTTTGACAGGGCATTTGAAGAAGAGGTTCATAAATGGTTTTTGGGCGAGGGCTATGAAGTTGTTGTCTACAGAAGAACCAACCATAATACCTACAAAAAAGAACCCATCTATAATTTTGAAATGCACACCGCGCTCATGGGAGCCTCAGCTGATGAGCGTTGGCAACGCTATTACGAAAATGTCAAGGAACGTCTTGTCAAAGACGACAGCGGCGAGTACGGCTATCATTTTACGGACGATGATTTTTATATCTATATCACAACTCACGCCTACAAGCATTACAGCAATAGAGGAACCGGACTTCGCTCCCTGCTTGACACCTTTGTATATTTGAATGTAAAGGGCGACACGCTCAATTTTGACTACATACAGGCTGAATGCGAAAAACTTGGCATTGCGGAATTTGAATCAGCACAAAGAAGCCTCACGAAAAGGGTATTTTCACAGCCCGACAGCTTTTCTCCTGATGATCTTTCCGAGGCTGTAGCCGAAATGCTCTCATATTTCGCGTTTTCGGGTACATACGGCACACAAGCAAATCACGTAGAAAATGCTCTAAAGGGAATAGGCGGCAAAAACGCCAAAATGAAATATATGATTTCAAGGCTCTTCCCTCCTATGGAATTTTATAAAAACCACTATCCGAAAATCTACAAAAGTAAGATCTTGATTCCGTTTTTCTGCGTATACCGCATTTTGAGGATCCCGTTCAAAGGTGCCAAACGAATTTGGAATGAATTAGGGCATGTACTTCGCAGCAAAGCCAATAAAACAGAATAAGTATTGAGTTCAGACAAAAAGCAGTAAATCCAAACGGATTTACTGCTTTTTTATATAAATTGAGTTTAAATTTGAGATACAGCTATTGATAAATCGGTTTATCGGGAGTAAACCATATTAAATTTATTGACCGTAAACTAAGATGAGAGCTTATTATGGCTAAAAAATTTGGAATCGTGGAATGAATCTACTTTATTTCATGCAGTGCATCTTCCTTCTGATAACGGATCAGCTCATTGCGTTCAAATTCTGCTTTTTTCCATAGCCAATAATATGGGATCATCAGGAGTGAACAGTACATAACAAGATACAACAGATAACATCCAAAATAAGCAAAATAATCTGCCGGGACATATTCCAAACCTTGTCTAATGCGTGTACTCGCATCCACCTTGAACATATAGAGAAACTCGAACAAATGACACGGTATAATCGTCACTACAGCTGTACCAGCCAAATGGGAAAAATCTATAAAGCCGATCAAAAGCCGAACCACTTCACCGGGTATAACGAAAATTAAAAAGTTTCGAAGCCAATTATGTTTTCCTTCACTATGTTTATACTGATCCGAAACACATTTAGCGAAATAGATAGTTGATAAGCCAGCAGCTCCGATCATTGGCAAACTAATTAAAATACCGTGCCATACTGCCATTACTTGTCTGATACCAATTAATAACGGTGTCATAAGTAGGTTTTGTAGTATGACATAAATCCATAATGCTCCATAATTCACAATAAAAGACACACAACCATAACCAAATATTTGTGCACCATCAACGCTCGGTACAAATGTTTTTTCTTTTTTCATATCCGACGAACCTTCCTTACTATAATTTATGTACATTCAGCGCACGGATTGCATTTAGTATGGCAAGCACCATAACACCCACATCCGCGAAAATGCCGATCCACATTCCCGCCAATCCCACAGCAGTCAACACAAGACATATCAGCTTTACACCAATTGCGAAAAATACATTTTGCTTTACGATTCTAACGCATTTTTTTGAAATTTTAATCGCCTTTGCAACCTTCATCGGATTGTCGTCCATCAAAACTACATCGGCGGCTTCGATTGCGGCATCGGAGCCCATCGCGCCCATCGCAATGCCGATATCCGCGCGTGAAAGCACAGGTGCATCGTTGATTCCGTCGCCGACAAATGCAAGCCGTTCCTTTTTCGGTTTTCGACTTAATATTTCCTCAACCCTTGAAACCTTATCGTCAGGAAGCAAATCGCTGTAGTATTCATCAATTTTAAGAGCCTCAGCCACGCCGCTTGCAACTATATTGCTGTCGCCCGTCAGCATAACCGTTTTTTTGATGCCGACTTTTTTGAGCTCTGAAATCGCTTTTGCAGACTCCCTCTTTATGACATCCGAAATCACAATATGTCCCGCATAGCGTCCGTCAATCGCAATATGAGTGATCGTTCCCACTTTATGACAATCCTCATATGATACGCCGACATCTCTCATGAGCCTTACGCTTCCGCATGCGACCTTTTTGCCGTCCACCCTCGCGATTACACCATGACCGCTGATTTCCTCGATCTCGTCCACACGACTGCGGTCGAGCTCTCTGCCGTATGCCTTTTGAAGGCTTTTGCTGATCGGATGCGAGCTTGCGCATTCGGAAAGCGCGGCGTATTCAATCAGCTTTGCCGCTTCCATCTCGTTGTGATGTACGCCCGTAACTTCAAATACGCCCTCGGTAAGCGTGCCCGTTTTGTCAAATATAACATATTTAGTTTCGGATAGCGCCTCAAGATAGTTTGAGCCTTTAATCAGAATGCCCTCCTTACTCGCACCTCCCAAGCCTGCAAAAAAGCTGAGCGGAACACTGATAACAAGCGCGCAAGGGCAGCTTATTACAAGAAATGTGAGCGCTCTGTAAATCCAATCACCGAAATTCGCCTCAAAGCCTGCCGCAAGGCTGACAAGCGGCGGCAGTAGTGCAAGCACCACCGCTCCGATACAAACGGCAGGTGTATAAATTCGGGAAAATTTAGATATAAAGCTCTCCGATTTCGACTTTCTGCTGCTCGCATTTTCAACAAGCTCGAGAATTTTCGAAACGGTTGATTCGCCGAACTCCTTTGTTGTCCTGACGGTGAGCACACCGTTTAGATTGATGCATCCGCTTATTACATCATCGCCTGTATTCACCTCACGAGGCAGGCTCTCGCCCGTCAGCGCGCTCGTGTTAAGGCTTGATGAGCCGTTTACAACAACTCCGTCAAGCGGAATTTTTTCGCCCGGCTGAACGGTAATTTCACATCCCACCTCAACCTCGTCCGGCGAAACCCGAATAAGTCTTCCGTCCTTTTCGATATTAGCATAATCAGGGCGAATATCCATAAGCGCACTGATATTCCGCCTGCTTTTTCCAACCGCATAGCTCTCAAACCATTCGCCGATCTGATAGAACAGCATAACTGCGATCGCTTCGTTGTAATCGCCCGTTTTGGAGTAAATTGCAAGCGCGATCGCGCCAATCGTCGCGATAGACATCAAGAAGCTTTCGTCAAGAACTCTGCCGTTTATTATTCCCTTTGATGCTTTTATGAGTATGTCATACCCGATTATCAGATAGCATGACATGAACAGCACGAACCTCAAAGCATCCGTTGTCGGAATGAGATTCAGAATGATTATAAGTACCGTCGAAACAAGAATCCGCGTTAAATTCTTTTTCTGCTTTTTAGTCATATCAAGCACCGTTAATCACAGCGTTATTTCAAAATCAGGCTCAATCCGTCTGCAGGCCTTGAGCACCGCCGAAAGAACCTTCTTTTCGTCGGCGTCGCTTTCAAATTCTATTGTCATTTTTTGTGTCATATAGTTTATATTTGCAGTCAAAACACCGTCTATTTTTGCAGCCGCACTTTCGCAGAGATTTGCACAGTTTGCGCAGTCTACTTCTATGGCGTAGATTTTTTTCATAATAATCTCCATTCCGCCGCGCTGTGGCGGCACAAATACTGAAGTTGAATTGATGTGCCGCTTTGCGGCAAAAATGGGACGAGTCCCATTTTTAATCAATTTAAGGCGTGAAATCGTTTACTTTATTACACGCTAAACTAAACTTTCACGCTAAATCCTCCTGACAGTTCATTTCGATCAAAGGCGTGTTTGATCGTTTATATCAGTATACTATGAGATTTCGGCTAAGTCAATACTCGACCGTCGGGTTATTCCCTTCGGATTATTTATTTTTGGAGAAAATTTTGTCAGTTTTAGAAAAAAGCGGTATAGCACGATTTGTTTCGTCCTATACCGTTTTGTTATGCTGTAAATAATTACGGCATATAAACCTTGCCGTCCCAAGTATAGTCCTCAGGCATAATGTACGGTGTGATGAAGCGGATTGTGAAATCAACGCCCCATTGTCCGAGCACACCTCTCCAATTTGCAGAGTGAGGCTCTATGGAAAGCATGCCGTTATAATGCTTGGTGTACAGTACATTCATTACTGCGCCCCAATTCACCTGATCAAGACCTGCAGGCGGGTCATCGTAACGCTCGCCGTCTATGTACAGAGAGCCTTTAATGTGGAAATGACAAATTCTGTCACCCCACTTTTTCATCTCCGACAGATAATCTCCGCCTCTGCCGCGGCAATGGGATGTATCATACTTGATACCAAGCTCGGGCAGTGCACCAAGGACTACAGACCATGCCGCATCATCAACCACAAAGTTCTCCCAATGGCAGTTGAAAATGCAGATTTTTACATTCTTGTCCTTTGCGTAATCAATCAGAATGCGGAAATATTCTATAGCAATAGCGCAGTTTTCTTCAAATGTTTTACCAGGCACCTCATTACAGCCCACATTGTAAACAGGACATCCGAGCGCGGATGCGGCATCGATAAGGTTTTTATCGTGCTGTAATGCGGACGGAATAATTTCACCGTTGTCGTCAATACGCTTTTCGCCCCAACGGCCAATTGCGCCAACCTTTACATCATAGCGCTTGCTGTACTCGAGAATTTCATTGACATGGCCTGCGACCTCCATGCTGTCGTGATAGTGATTGCAGCAAAATTCCACGCCATGCAGTCCTTTTTTAGCTACATATGCAAAGCTGTGCTCGTCCCAGCCACCTATAATACCAAGATACATAATAACCTCCGGTTGTATGATTTTTTGTAGTTATTTTATTGTATCACAACCCGACGATCCTGTCAAGAGATGGAAGGCTTATACAGGCGTTATCCCTCCCCCGCAAAACTTCCAAACTTTGAACTTTACTTTTTATAATTTATCAGTTGCTTAATCGGTGTCAGATGTGATATAATCTATTTATAATACAAAAAATCTACGGCAACATTTAAAAATATTTGCGGCTTCTCAAATGAGAAACCCGAAAGCAATATATTCAGATTAAAAAAGGAGCTATCTTATGCTGTATTTTATCAACGACTATTCAGAGGGTGCACACCCGGATATTCTAAAGCGGCTTGTTGAAACCAATATGGAAAAGCTGACCGGCTACGGCACCGACAAATATACCGCCTCCGCAAAGGAAAAGATCAAGGCGGCAATATCAAGTCCCGATTCGAAAATCTATTTTCTCGCAGGCGGAACGCAAACAAATCAAGTGGTTATCGACTGCATTCTCGAGGATTACGAGGGCGTAATAGCGGCAGAAAGCGGTCATGTTGCGCTTCACGAGGCGGGAGCTATCGAGTTCTCGGGACACAAGGTGCTAACACTTCCCCAAAAGGAGGGAAAAATTTGCGCCGACGATTTAAAAGCCTGTTTGGAGGGCTTTTATGCGGATGCGAACCATGAGCATATGGTTTTTCCCGGAATGGTATATATCTCCCATCCGACAGAGTACGGAACGCTCTACTCTAAAAGGGAGCTGACAGAAATTTCGGATATTTGTCACAGCTTCAAAATCCCCCTTTATCTTGACGGAGCAAGACTTGGATATGCGCTTGCAACGCCCGATACAGATGTTGCCTTGTCTGATATTGCGAAGCTTTGCGATGTTTTTTACTTTGGCGGAACAAAGGTAGGCACGCTTTGCGGCGAGGCATTAGTATTCAACCGCAGCGAGCCTAAGCATTTTGTCACAAGAATAAAGCAGCATGGCGCATTGCTTGCAAAGGGCAGGCTTTGCGGTGTTCAGTTTGATGCGCTGTTTACCGACGAGCTCTATTTAAAGGCAGGCAAAAATGCAATTGACGCCGCCGTTCGCATAAAAGAAGCTCTGAGGGAGCGCGGGTATCGCTTCTTTATCGATTCTCCCACAAATCAGACCTTCATTGTGCTCGAAAATGAAGCCTTGAAGGAATTTGCGAAAAAGGTGAAGTATGATTTCTGGGAGAGATATGACGATAATCATACCGTCATTCGCCTTTGTACGAGCTGGGCAACGTCAAGCGAGGATGTTGACGCTCTGATTTCGCTGCTTTGAGAATGGCATTAAGCGTCCTCTCTTGCTTCAACGAACCATTTATCACCCTCATGAAAAAGATAGGATTCCTTCCCTTTTATCATGACTGTATAGCGAATCCCTCCGCCGCCCACCTTCTTTGACGATGCGCGGCACTTATAAAGAACCTGGTCTATTTGGAAGATACGGCCGTTCAGCCAACGAATGAAGCGAGGGTGTACCATTCCCTCCTCATCGACATCCAAATTCACCGATACATATGCCTTTTTGCATTGAGCTTCCATTAAAAGCGCCCTCCGTTCATAAAAATGTTGCAATTTTACACGAACAATGTTTCGCATAAGTATTGACACATACACCCATGTATGGTATCATATATACGAACAGTATTTCGTGCTACGCTATTATTATAACCTGAACACGATTTCGTGTCAATAGGTTTTGACGAAAAAGTGTTCGTGTCAATAAAAAGCAATTGAAGGAGGTGCCTTATGGGCTTCAAGGAACGGCTGAAGGAAAAGAGAATGGAAGCAGGTCTGACTCAGGTCGAGCTTGCGAAAAAGGTTTCCGTAACGGCAAGAACCATTCAAAACTATGAGCTCGGCACAAGAAAGCCGGGCAATATGAAGGTGATCGGAGATATCGCCGCTGCTCTCGGTACAAGTGCAGACTATCTTCTCGGCAGCTCGGGCTCATATATTGTCGAAGCGCAGGAAAAGGGCGGTGCAAGGGCGGCAAAGGATATCGAGGAGCTGGTTGGTGAAGTGACCGGCCTATTCGCAGGAGGTCAGCTTTCCGAAGATGCCTTGGAGGGTGCTATGAAGGCTCTCAACGACGCATATTGGATGGCAAAGGAAAACAACCGAAAATATTCTCCCAAAAAATATCGCAATAAAGATAAATAAGTTCGCTTTGTGGGAAAGCCTGTTAAATATTATAAACACAAAAGAAACGGAGGTGGAGCAATGACAGCAAAAAAGCTCTCGGATATCGGCGAGTCGCTCGTAAGGCGATACGGCACAAGAGATCCATTCAAAATTGCAAAGGAGCTTGGAATCAACGTCATCTTCTGCGACAACTTCGGATCTCTCAAAGGAATGTACCGCGTTATAAAACGCAACCGCTTTATTTTCATCAACAAAGCTTTAAGCAGCAGAATGAAAGCTATCGTCTGTGCCCACGAGCTTGGGCATGACCTTCTGCACCGTCAGCTTGCAAGGGCAAACGGGCTTCATGAGTTCATGCTGTATGATATGGATACACGCGCTGAGTATGAGGCGAATATTATAGCCGCAGAAATTTTAATAGACACCGACGATTTGCTTGAATATATCTATAATTATCACTACTCCGCCGAGCAAATCGCCAGAGCCTTGCACACCGATATAAATTTGGTCGCGCTGAAAATTGCCCATCTGACACAGATAGGCTATGACCTGCGCTCAATCGACCATAAAAGCGATTTTCTAAAGTAACGGCGCACATTAAAATATGACAAAAATTTGCCATTTCCTCGTATGATGCGAAGAAATGGCAAAGCTGTCACTTGTGATATAATTTGAAAGGATGTGACCGAAGCATGAAGCAGAAAACCTATATTGCAATCGACCTCAAATCGTTCTATGCTTCGGTTGAGTGCCGAGAGCGCGGGCTCGACCCGCTTAATACCAATCTCGTTGTAGCGGATGAGAGCCGAACAGACAAAACAATCTGCCTTGCGGTAACTCCATCGCTGAAATCCTACGGAATTTCCGGCAGAGGCAGACTATTTGAAGTAAAGCAGCGTATCAAGGAAGCAAACGCCGGACGGCGTCACGATGCGCCGCGGCGGAGGCTTGAGGGCTCATCGCCGTTTTTTTCCGAGCTTCAAGCGAATCCCAATCTTGCGATAGACTTCATTATTGCACCGCCGCGAATGGCGCACTACATGGAGTACAGCACTCGGATTTATTCCGTATACATGAAATATGTGGCACCGGAGGACATTGTCGTTTACTCAATCGACGAGGTGTTCATGGATGTCACAAACTATCTTGATACCTATAAGCTTTCGCCGCACGACCTCACTATGAAAATCATCCTCGATGTGCTTGAAACCACGGGAATTACGGCTACTGCCGGCATAGGAACGAACCTGTTTCTCTGCAAGGTTGCGATGGATATTGTGGCAAAGCATATTCCTGCAGATAAAAATGGGGTGCGCATTGCTCAGCTTGATGAAATGAAGTTCCGAAGCGAGTTGTGGTCGCATCAACCGCTCACCGATTTTTGGCGAGTTGGCAGAGGCATTGCAAAAAAGCTCGAAGAAAATGGAATGTTCACTATGGGCGATGTGGCAAGGATGTCGGTTAATTACGAGGATCTTCTGTACAAGCTATTCGGCAAAAATGCCGAGCTCCTCATTGACCACGCGTGGGGATGGGAGCCTTGCACAATTGAAGCAATAAAGGCATACAGACCCGCAACCAACAGTCTTGGCTCCGGGCAGGTTTTGCACTCACCCTATGAAGCACAAAAGGCTAAGCTTGTGCTCCGAGAAATGACGGATATGCTTGTGCTTGATCTTGTGAGCAGGAGGCTTGTCACAAATCAACTTGTTATCACAATCGGGTATGATATTGAAAATCTTACCGATCCCGAGCGCAAAAAGAAGTACACGGGTGCCGTCGTAAAGGACCCATACGGGCGGCTGATTCCAAAGCACTCGCACGGCACCATAAATATATGCGAGCACACATCCTCTACAAAGAAAATCATGAATGCTATGTCCGAGCTGTATGATAGCATAGTAGATAAAAATCTTCTCATTCGAAGATTAAACATCTGCGCAAACCATGTCATAGACGAGGAGTCAGCAAAAGCTGAGGGTGACAGCTACGAGCAGCTTGATTTTTTCACCGATTACGCCGCCCTGCAAGCAAAGCGGCAGGCAGAGCAAGCCGAGCTTGAACGTGAAAGGCGTATGCAGGAGGCTATGATAACCATAAAAGGAAGATTTGGCAAAAACGCGATCTTCAAAGGAATGAATCTTGAGGACGGTGCGACGGCAAAAGATCGCAATGGGCAAATTGGCGGTCACAAGGCATAAATTTCACAAAAAGCAATGAAGCATGAGCAAAATAAGATTCGTCAGAGAGGGGTAAAATGAGCAATACAAATGATTACAAGGATATAATAAATCTGCCGCATCATATCTCATCAACCCGACCGCAGATGCCAATGAAGGACCGTGCGGCACAGTTTTCGCCGTTTGCCGCGCTAAACGGCTACGATGATGCCATTAAGGAAACGGGACGGCTAACCGACCAAAAGCTTGAGCTTGACGAGGAAGCAATCGCCCTGCTTGACAGAAAGCATGCTTATCTATCAGAGCATATATCAGAGCATCCGACGCTGTCCGTCACATACTTTCTGCACGACAGCAAAAAGTCCGGCGGAAAATATGTCAGTGTAGTCGGGAAGCTGAAGCAATTCGATGAATATGCTCGATTACTGATTTTTACCGACGGAAAAAAGATTCCGATGTATGATATCGCGTATATTGAAGGCGAAATTTTCCGAGGTGTGTTTCCCATTTGAAAATGGAGCGGAAATAAAAAAGTGATGTTGTGCTATGCGGCACAAATGAAAAAATCCAAGTCTTTCGACTTGGATTTTTTGGCAGACACGTACAAAATCGATCCTTCTTTCGTCGCCGGAGGGTAGACTTATCCCTTGGCAGTAATGGGAATTGCACTTGACCGCTATCTGCCGGGGTGCTACTCCATGTTTGTAAACGAAGCTATGTATTACTGTTGAGAATAATTAACTATCGTTGCTTCGATTTGCTTTTTCCATTCCTTGTTATGAGAAACCACTATAGCAACAGTGGAATTATTGGATGTACGTACAACTATTTGATTTCTATGTGTTTTTACCGCTTCTATCATGCTTGTCGGTATTATGATTTCTTTTGTTGAAATATTTATTTTGTGGGGATAGAATTCAATACCGTTTTCAGTCAGGAACATCCATCCACCGTTTCCGTTGATAGTTGCGCCTCCATCACAAAAGATCTTTCTTTCTTTTGCAATCTCTATACGCTTTTTGTCAAATTTTTTCTCCTGAAATTTGATAAAAAGAAACATTAAAAGCGTAAAAAGGAACCCACTGAGAACGCCGGAAATAACTCCAATCCAAAAACTTAACTTCGATAACCCAAAAAGAATCCCCATTGGGGCTCCGAAGAGGACTGTTGTAAGAAAATACTCTTTTATTCCGTTTTTGTATGTCATATTTACCCCCGAAAGTTTTTTATAATTATATCACAAATTTATGTTTTGTCAAGCATTTTGGTAGTTCGAATCCTTCGACTCGAAGAAAAGCTACCTTACTTCTTCACTATTCACTATTACTTATTACCTTCCAAAAAATCCGTACACGCCGATTTAGTGAAAAGTGAAGAGTGAAAAGTGAAAAAGTAAAAAATCCGCACACTCGCGTGTACGGATTTTTTTGGCAGGGGCACAAAGGCTCGAACTCTGGACACGCGGTTTTGGAGACCGCTGCTCTACCAACTGAGCTATACCCCTTTGTTTTTAACAGATATATAATATCACATTATTAGACGTCTGTCAAGGGATTTAGCAAAAATAATTATGATTTAGCCAAAAATTATTATAATCGAATGATTAATTACTGCTCCGCGAACAGTTCGGGATGGGCAGACAGCCGATCGGCTTCTGTAATTTGGCGTATTACGCGGCACGGATTGCCGACAGCAAGGCTCATCGGAGGTATGTCCTTTGTAACAACGGAGCCTGCTCCGATTACACTTCCCTCTCCGATCGTAACTCCGCCGATTATCGTAACACTCGCAGCTATCCAACAGTTATCGCCAATTGTAATAGGCGCCGTGTACTCAAGATTCGTTACCGAACCCGGTTTTTCATTAAAGAACGAATTTCTGTCAAGATAATGAAGCGGATGCACGGCTGTCAGCAGAGATACATTTGGACCTATGAACACGGATTTTCCGATTGTAACCTTGCCCTCGTCAAGCACAGTAAAATTATAATTCGCAAAGCTGTCATCTCCGATTTCGAGATTAACTCCGCAGTCGATATAGATGGGCCCCTGAAGATAGACATTCTTGCCGTGATTCGGGAGAAGCTCGTCAAGAATCTCCTCTCGCTTCTGCACCTCGGTGTCGAATGTATCATTATAAAGCTTGCAAAGACGATGCGCCTTTGTACGCTCATCGGGCATTCCCTCGGAAAACGGATCGTAGATAAATCCTCTCGCCGCTTTTTCTCGCTCTGTCATGTTTTTGCATCCTTTCTGTATAAAATAATATTTTATATGAATATTACCAAATGAGGCTGCCGGTTTTACGACAGCCTCGAATTATTGAATTCAGTTCTTTGCGAGTGTCTTTGCAACATCCATGAGATCAGCAAGATTCCTTGCCTTTTCATCGCATGTAGCCTTCATCTTCTCAATCTGCTCAGGTGTGAATTTGTTAAGGTCGCCGTCCTTAAGCTTGTTCTTGTACATACGGTCGAGCACAAGCGCATATCCGATTTCAGTCGCAACGATCTTGCCGTTGTTAAGACAAACTACAAGGTCAGACTTTCCATCAAGAATAAGGTCAACCGCATAGTCGCCCATACGCGATGCGATCAGTCTGTCGCGAAGAGTGGGAGAGCCGCCGCGCACCATATGCGCAAGACGGATAAATCTTGTGCCAATACCGGTTTCCTTTTCAATATTCTTCGCAAGCTGCTCGTTGTAGTCGCCGCCAAGGCCCTCGGAAACCACAATAAGGAAGCTTCTCTGGCCCTTTGCACGAAGCGCCTTAATATTTTCGATGCAAGCCTTTTCGTCAAATGGGAGTTCCTTAATGCCGATAGCATCTGCACCACAGCTGATACCGCATTCAAGCGCGATATATCCTGCGTCGCGTCCCATAACCTCGATAACCTCGATACGGGCATGTGATTCGCATGTATCACGAAGGCGGTCAGCCGCCTCAAGGACGGAATTCATAGCAGTATCAAATCCGATCGAGTATTCGGTCGAGGTGATATCGTTGTCAATAGTACCGGGGATTCCAATGGTCGGAATTCCATGCTCAGAAAGGTCGGTAGCACCGCGGAATGTTCCATCGCCGCCGATAGCAACAATTCCGTCAATTCCGTTATCCTTGCAGGTTTTTACAGCCTTAGCCATACCTTCCTCGGTTGCGAATTCATCGCAGCGATCGGAATAGAGAAAGGTTCCGCCGATTCCGGCAATATTTTTTACATCTGCAGGAGTAATGGTTTTGATCTCGCCGCTTATAAGTCCGGTATATCCCTTAGCAATACCAACAACCTCAACACCGCGTGCAAGTGCCGAAAGAACTACAGCACGCAGAGCCGCATTCATACCGGGAGCATCTCCGCCGGAGGTCAGTACACCGATTTTTCTGAAGTTTGCCATATTTAAATCATCCTTTATCAAAAAATTCTTGATTGCAGTCATTACAAATTATTCTTAACAGAAATCAAATGATTAAGCATATAAAATACACTCTGTATCAAAATCTGTCAGACTATATTTTACCTCTTTGACAGCAAATTGTCAAGGTTAAATTTAAAATTATAGGGAATATTTTTCAAAATCTCTTGAAAATACGCAATAAATAAGCTATAATTATATTAATTACATTTTTTGGAGATTATTGTTTTTATGTTAGACAGCGACAATTTAAGCATGATAATTGCAATGCTAATCCTTGTGGCATTATCAGCTATGTTTTCCGCAACCGAAACCGCATTCAGCACATTTAACCGTGTGAGAATCAAAAATATGGCAGCCGACGGAAACAAGCGCGCAGAGCTTGTTTTAAAACTGTCCGGCGATTTCGATTCTCTTATCACGACGATTCTTGTCGGAAATAACATCGTAAATATCGCATTGACCGCAATCGCGACTGTTATGTTCGTAAATATATTCAAAGAAAGCGGTGCTGTGATTTCAACGGTGTTCACAACCGTTGTCGTTCTGGTTTTCGGCGAGGTGTCGCCTAAAAGCATAGCAAAGGAATCTCCGGACAGCTTCGTTCTGACCATCGCACCTGTATTTCGTGTATTAATATACATTTTTTTGCCGATCACCTTCCTTTTCCGCGGTCTGAAAAAGCTGCTTGCCAAGCTTTTCAAATTAAACAAAAGCGACGCTATGACCGAAGATGAGCTTATTACAATAGTTGACGAGGCGCAGGAGGACGGCGGCATCAACGAAACCGAGGGTGAGCTGATACGCTCGGTTATCGAGTTTGACGATGCAGAGGTTGCAGATATCATCACACCGCGAGTTGATGTTGTTGCAATCGAAAAGGACATGAGCGTTGATGAAATAACCGATTTATTTTACCGTACGGGCTTTTCAAGGCTTCCCGTTTACGATGAAACCATCGACAACATAATCGGAATACTGCACGAAAAGGAATTCTACTATTTTTGCAGAATGCGGAATAAAGACATCAGTTCCGTTATGTCAAAGCCGTTCCGTGTTCCCTGCCACATGAAAATCTCAAAGCTTCTGTCATCCTTCCAAAAAGCGAAAACGCATATGGCGATAGTGCTTGACGATTACGGCGGAATGTTGGGCGTAGTTACTCTTGAGGATGTAATAGAGGAGCTCGTCGGAGATATTTGGGATGAGCATGACGAGGTCGTCGAGCTTTTTGAAGCTCACGCAGACGGAAGCGTCACCGTTTCGGGAGATGCGCGTCCTATCGATGTTTTCGATCATTTCGAAACCGAGCCGGAGGATGAGGATTCGCTTCCGCAAACGGTCAGCGGTTGGGTAACGATGAAGCTTGAGAAATTCCCTGAGGTTGGCGCCGCCTTCGATGAAGGTGTGCTTCACATAGAGGTCGTAAAAACCGCAGATAAGCTTGTCGAAAAAATACATGTTTCCAAAATTGATGTTGAGGAGCAAGAATTGGAGGAAAATTAATGAACATGAACATGAAAAAATATATCACGCTAAAGGATGCAAAAAAGAATATATGCGGCCGTACAGTATATACCGAGAACGGCGCAATCTCGCTTAGCTGGAGCCTGAGCGGCTTTGAGATGAATATTCGTGCGCAAAGAGCTGTTATCCACTTTGTTCCCGATTACAAGGACGAGCAGCCGGTATATCTCCAGCTCACTCTTGATGGCAGAAAGACCAAATACGGTTTTTCAACCGGCAAGGAAAAGATCGTTATCGAGGATCTTGGCGGTGAAGCTCATACAATCAAGCTTACAAAGCTTTCCGAGGGTCCGATGCCGATAAGCGTTGCCGCAATCGAGCTTTTCGGCGACGACTGCGATGTACTTGATCCGCCTGCTCCGTCCGAGCTTCGCATTGAATTTATAGGAGATTCCATCACATGCGGAGTCGGTGCTTACACCGACAGCACGATAAACGAAAACAATTATTACGAGGAGGACGCAACCAAATCGTACGCGGGAATTACTGCCGAGATGCTCAACGCCGACGCACGCTTTATCGCTGTTTCAGGTCAGGGCATAATCAATAACTGGGCTGGACTTGAGGGTGTGCGAATCCCTTCATTTTTTGAGTTTAAGCTTCGCACCAACCGCGAGCAGTATGATTTCAGCGAATGGACTCCCACGGTTGTGGTTATCAACGCAGGAACTAACGACAGCAGCGGCCGCGCGCCTGCGGATGTGTTCATAAAGGGTGCTGATAAATTCCTTGACCGCGTCAGAGAGGTGTATCCTGACGCGTATATAATCTGGTTCTACGGCTTGATGGGCAAGCCGTACGATGCCGTTCTTTCCGAGCTTTTCGAAAAGCGTCGCGAATCGGATAACAAGCTGAGCTATATTCCAGTCGAATCGATTTACTCACATCCAGAGGAGATCGGCTGCATGGGACATCCTAATTTGAACGGAGCACTTCGCGGTGCAAAGGTGCTCACCGAGGCAATACGCGAAATTCTGAAGATCTGAAACCGCCATCGGAAAGCCCGTTTTTCGGCATGACTGTCATATCTGTCAGGGCGATTGCAATCCACTAATCCGCAGGCTGAAAAAGCATCGGGCTAAAAAGATTTACAAAAAGTTCAATCTGTCGTAAGCCTTACAAAATTTGTTGAGAGTACAATTATAGTATTGAAATAATTACAGAGAGG
Source organism: Candidatus Flemingiibacterium sp. (assembly GCA_045579745.1). Classification (GTDB taxonomy): domain Bacteria; phylum Bacillota; class Clostridia; order Oscillospirales; family CAG-272; genus Flemingiibacterium. Next base: position 28,862 of record JAZNMQ010000020.1, read on the forward strand.
TCAAAATGTTCGGATACATAAGACCGGTCATCCCCGAGTTAAAGGTAAAGGAATATGAGCTTTATCGCGCGGTTTACTGCGGTCTGTGCGAGGTAATGGGCAAAAGCACCTCATGCGCCTCCCGTCTTAGTCTGAGCTATGATTTTGTCTTTTTAGCAATTGTTCGCATGGCACTTGCAGGCGAGGTCGGCGAAATACAAAAGCATCGCTGCCTTGCTCATCCAACAAAAAAGAGGTCTGTTCTCGTGGGCGCAGGTCAGCTTGACTACTGCGCAAGGCTTAGTGCTGTACTGACATATCACAAGCTTATTGATGATATTTCGGATAGCAAGGGAATAAAAAAGCTTTCGGCGATGCTTCTTCGCCCGTTTGCTTCGCATATGAGAAAAAAAGCTGGGCTTGGCGAGCATCCGGAGGATATAATCAAGCAAAAGCTTGGTGAGCTCGCGGAGCTTGAGCGCGAGGGATGCGCCTCACTTGACCGCGCGGCAGAGCCGTTTGGCGAGCTTATGGCTGCAGTCTGCGCCTTCGGATTCGAGGATGGCAGCACCGAGTACCGTATAGCGTGCGAAATCGGCAGACATGTGGGTCGCTTCATCTATATTATTGACGCGATGGATGACCTTGCTGATGACATTCGCGACGGCAGCTATAATCCTATTGTCCGCATGTACGGAAAAGAGGATGCAATCAGCAAATTCAAATCCGATGCGCCTCGCTTTGAGCGTGCGCTCACAATGGAGCTTGTAGGAATCGAGCGTGCCATTGAGCTGATTGAATTTGAAAAGGTTCCCGAATACGGGAGCATTATAAAAAATATTATTTATCTCGGACTGCCCGAGCTTGTTGAAAAAATCACGAAAAAGATTTCGGTATAATAAAACAATCTCAAATATGAGCAGTACGGCGATTGGAGAAATTATTTTATGAACGACCCTTACAAGGTGCTCGGTGTATCAAGCACCGCCACTGACGAAGAAATCAAAAAAGCATATCGTGAGCTTGCCCGCAAATATCATCCCGACAACTATGTAAACAACCCTCTTGCCGACCTTGTCGAGGAAAAGATGAAGGATATCAACGAGGCATATGACCAGATTCAAAAGGAACGCGCCTCCGGACAATCCCAAAGAACGGGCGGCGGCTCTTATTCATCCGGTACACGGGGAGATTATTCTCACATACGGGAGCTCATAAACTCCCGACGCTATTCCGAGGCGGAGCTCATTCTCGACGCTGTCGGTCCTCAAAGCAGAAATGCCGAATGGAACTTCCTGAAGGGATGCGTACTCATTCAGCGCGGATGGTATTTCGATGCGCAGAAATATCTTGAAACCGCATGCTATCTCGACCCTACCAACAATGAATACCGCACTACCCTCGAGCGAATCCGCACGAACACTCAGAATTTCGGCGGCGGCTATCGTACCGCGCAGAACGTCGGACGCTCGCCCTGCGATATTTGTACGGGGCTTATTTGCGCTGACTGCCTTTGCGAATGCTGCGGCGGCGATTTGATATCATGTTGCTAAAGGTAATGATATGAAAAAATCACGAAAAATTGCGCTTGCCGCGATGCTGTCTGCTCTCGGAGTACTGATTTTGCTTCTCGGCTCCGTTATCACGGTGCTTGACCTGACGATGGTCGGAATTTCTTCACTCCTTATATTCTTTGCGGTTATTGAAATCGGTGGTGCGTATCCATATTTGATCTGGCTCGTAACCGGCGTGCTTTCGCTTTTGTTGCTTCCGGATAAATTTTCAGCACTTCTATATTTATTGTTCGGAGGTGTTTATCCGATATTCAAAGCAATGTTCGAGAGGCTTCATTATATTGTAGCATGGGTGTTAAAGCTTAGCTTTTTCAATTCTGTGCTGCTGTTGCTGATCGCTCTGTGCAACAACGTATTCATGCTGCCCGAAACCGGACTCGGCTTCACCCTGCCTGTATTTGCAGTATGTAATTTAGCGTTCGTACTTTACGATATCGCAACTACAAAGCTTGTCACCTTGTATCTCATCAAGCTCCGAGCGTTGTTCGGACTGAAGAATTTCTTTCAAAACTGATCTAAGCCACAGAGCGTTTGTGCTCCGTGGCTTTTTTTAATTTCAGCACAAAAATATTCACAAAAAAATATTAAATCGCTATTGACAATCACGCGACCGCATGATATAATCTAATTACAGAGATATAAAAATTCACAGAAAGGACGCTTTGTAACCAAAGCCACGGTCTTGATAATGTAATGAAGCTTGAAGTAAACAGTACGTTAATCCCCGGCACCTGCATGGATAAAAACAAAATGGGTGGGGTTACCGGGCTTGAATTCCTTGACAAGATATTCTTCATAACCGACGGCATTATGCTCTCTCAAATCCGCGAGATAAGCGGTATCGACGGTTCGACCCTTCAAAACTGGACAAAGCGAGGCTGGGTCGCGAACTCAAAAAACAAAAGATATGATAAAAACCAGCTCGCGCGCATATTGATTATAAACATGATTCGAGATTCCATGCAGCTTGAACGCATAGCACAGCTTCTCACCTATGTTAATGGCAGATTGGATGACAAAACGGACGACATCATTCCCGAATCCGAGCTGTATGACTATCTTTGCAAGATTATCGACATGCTTGTCAGCGATGAGCCGGCTCAGGGCTCTGCGAGTCTTAATGAAGTCATTGCCAAGGTTCTCTCGAACTACGAGGAGCTCGCCGGCGGAGCAGCAAAAAGACTTGAGCGAGCTTGCGGCATAATTATTATGGCGTATTACGCAACGCTCGTTTCGGGAAAGGCAAACAGCTTGTTCGATGAGGCAATTTCTCATAAACCACGGAAATAACACTGTAAAGGAGAGTTGATTTTTATGGCAGCATGGTGGAATTCTCTGACGGCGCTTCAGCAGATTTTTGCCTTAATCGGCATTCCTGCAACGCTCGTTTTAATCGTACAGACAGTTCTTCTTTTGTTTGGCATCGGCGACGGTGAGGCTGACGGCGATGTCGATATCGACGATTTTGATACGGCTGGCGGCGGCGACGGAGGCTTGACATTATTTTCAATTCGCGGAATTGTTGCAATGTTCTGCGTTGCCGGTTGGGCAGGAATAGTGTTCATTGATATTGGGCTTAATAATATCGTATCAATTTTACTTGCCGCAGCTTGCGGATTTGCCGCACTTGTAGGCTTGGCTTATCTTATGAGAGCTGTGGTGAAGCTTCAATCCGACGGTACTATTCAGATAGGCTCAGCAATCGGAAAAATCGGAGAAGTCTACATCCCGATTCCTCCAAAGGGTCAAGGAAAGGGCAAAATTAATATCACCATTCAGGACAGATTTGTCGAAGTCGATGCTATCTCGACCGCCGAAGAAACGCTAGCCACAGGGCAATCGGTTCGCGTTGTATCAACAAACGAAGCCGGTCTTGTTGTTGTCGAGCGCATTGTTGACTGACGGCGATTTAAAGGATGTCGGAATATGACAGCAAATTGAAATCCTATACGGAGGGAAGATAATGAAATGCCCTTATTGCAGTGAGCAGATGGAAAAGGGACTTATACAAAATTCGCACGAAATTGCGTGGCTTCCCGGCGAAAAGCGAAAATTCTTTGGAAGAGCGGAATTTCACAGCGGCGCAGTTGTTCTGTCCGAATTTTCAGCAATAAAAGGCTCTGCTGTAACCGCCTTCATCTGCAAAAATTGCAAAAAAGTAGTTATTGACTATTCGGATTACAAATCTGATTTCAATAACAGATAGTACAGAATATATTTCTCGGAATATAGGCACCATTTTTGAAAATACTAAAAAATATTTATAAAGGAGAATAAAATTATGCCTTACTCAACTGGTTCAACCGTCTTAATTCTTGTATGCGTTATTGCGCTTCTTGTTCTGACGACACTTATAGTAATAGCTTCGCGCTACAAAAAGTGCCCGTCCGACAAGGTCATGGTAATCTACGGTAAAGTCGGAAACAATGCCGACGGTACATCTCGTTCAGCTAAGTGTATTCACGGTGGTGCGGCTTTCATTTGGCCGGTTATTCAGTCTGTTGAATTTCTTGACCTGACGCCGATATCCATCAACGTCGATTTAAAGAATGCGCTTTCCAAGCAGAACATTCGTGTTGATGTTCCCTCTCGCTTCACGGTAGGTATTTCCACTGAGGCAGGTGTAATGCAGAACGCAGCTGAGCGTATGCTCGGACTCCGTCTCGACGATATTCAGGAGCTTGCAAAGGATATCATCTTCGGTCAGCTCCGTCTTGTAATCGCTACAATGGAAATTGAAGAGATCAACACCGACCGCGATAAATTCCTCGAAGCAGTTTCCCGTAACGTTGAAACCGAGCTTAAGAAAATCGGTCTGCGCCTCATTAACGTAAACGTCACAGATATCACCGACGAGAGCGGATACATCGTTGCTCTTGGTAGAGAAGCGGCTGCTAAAGCTATCAACGACGCGAAGATCTCCGTTGCACAGGCTGACCGCGAGGGTGCAATCGGTTCCGCAAACGCAGAGCGCGATCAGAGAATCAATGTTTCGCTCGCAAACTCAGAGGCTATCAAGGGTGAAAACGAAGCTAAGGTTCAGATAGCAGAATCAGAGTCTATCCGTCGCGAGCGCGAGGCAGAGGCTCTCAAGCGTGCGACCGCAGCAGAGAAGATTCAGGCTGCTAAGGCTCTCGAAGAGGCTTACGCCGCACAGAAGGCTGCCGAGCAGGCTCGTGCTTCGCTTGAGCAGGCAACTCTCGAGGCTGATATCATCGTAAAAGCAGAAATCGAAAAGAAGCAAATCGAGCTCAAGGCTGAGGCTGAGGCTGAACAGATCAGACGTCGTGCAAAGGGTGAAGCTGACGCTACACTTCTTAAAATGCAGGCTGAGGCTGACGGTATGCGTGAAATACTCAAAAAGCAGGCAGAAGGTTTTGCAGAGATTGTTAAGTCGGCAGGCGGCGAGTCGAACGATGCTATCCGTCTGATGATTGCCGACAAGCTGGAGGAGCTCACTAAGATTCAGGTTGAGGCTATCAAGAATCTGAAGATCGACAAGGTTACCGTTTGGGACGGCGGCAACTCGGGCGAAAACGGCAAGACCGCTACTGCAAACTTCCTCTCCGGCATGATGAAATCTATCCCTCCGATGAATGAAATGTTCGACATGGCAGGCATGAAGCTCCCCACCTACCTTGGAACTGAAAAGACAGACGAGGTCGAGCTCTCCGACAAAGCGGAATAATCCCCAAATAATAACAAATGCAAAAAGCTAAGAAAAAGGGATATATTAAGCAGCTCACAGATGAAATTCGTCAGAACAAATCGACATTTGCGCTGTTTATTATACTTCGAACACTTGTAATTATTGTCGGAGTCCGTCAGCTCCTTAATGGAAACTATGAAAACGTATTTCTGTGTGCTGTCACCCTGGTTCTGTTCTTAGTTCCTCCGTTTGTTTCGAAAACGTTCCGCGTACGGCTCCCATCCGCGCTCGAAAATATTGTGTATATCTTTATTTTCGCGGCGGAAATCTTAGGAGAGATTGGCGATTATTATGTCAACTATCCGATGTGGGATACCATGCTTCACACGGCAACGGGATTTCTTGCTGCGGCGATGGGTTTGTCGCTTATCGACCTTCTCAATCGAAGTGAGCGAGTAAAATTCACGCTTTCTCCGTTGTTCGTTGCTCTCGTATCGTTTTGCTTTTCAATGACGATCGGCGTCCTTTGGGAATTTTTTGAATTCTTTGCCGATTATGTACTGCTCACCGACATGCAAAAGGATACGGTCATAACCTCGATATCGTCAGTATTATTAAATCCCGACCTTGTCAACTCGCCCATCAGAATTACCGACATAACCTCAACTTCGGTAAACGGGCAGGCGCTCAATATTGGCGGCTACCTCGACGTCGGACTTTATGATACCATGAAGGATATGTATGTCAACTTTATCGGAGCTGTCGTTTTCTCGATAATCGGATTCTTTTACACCAAATATTCCGGCAAAAACAAGAGTGCGAAAATCGTTGACAGCTTGATAATCAAACGCAAGGGCGAATAGCCTATATTAAAAAACAGCAAATGAGCCGATATGGATTTAATTCCGTATCGGCTCTTTTCTATGGCACCGTCGTAACCGGTGGTGAGCAAGTGCGCGCTAAGGCTTCAGCCGTTTTTCTGACTAGCCCTGCTTTTGCGTGCAAAAAGCAATACCCCGCGCGAGGCGGGGCAAGAGATCATTTCAAAATACAGACATTTGTAATAGTTTGGTAACCGAGTTCTGTAGAGTTAAACATACCACTTTTGTTTTCATCAGGTGTATTTGGGGTTTGTATATCGTCAATCGGTAATGCGCCTTTTTCAAGGGCGGCATTGGTTACAAATTTGAAAGCATACTGATACAGCTCTTCGGTTTCATATTCCGGTAAAGCAGTAGTTACTACGCAATTGTTTATGACAAATCCGTGTGCACTCTGTAAGCCTCCGTCACTTACTCCAATTAAGCGTACGCCTTTGAATATGCCGAACATAAATACGGAATGCTCGTTATTACCGAGTATATCTCTTTGATATAGCTCGTGCTTCAAATACTTTAACCTCGGAGAATTACTTCCTCGGCTCGGATATCGTTCCGAAAAGAACTTTTCCACAAGATCGATATCATCATATTTGATAAGCCGCATGGTAATATCCTCTATGGGAGTGAGTACATATGGCTCGCCCGTATAGATATTGCTTTGACGGCGATTGATATTATCAATCGTTACACCACGCTTTGAAAATTCATCTTTTATTTCTTCATCGGATTCCAAAGTGTACAGAACCATGTCAAAGCGCTTGTCTGAAAAGACCTTTTTATATTCAGCAATTTTATCCCAATCATCACAAATGATCTCTCCTTCAAATCGGTCATCCCATTCGGTAAACCAAACAAAACCTTCTTTGAAGTCTTCACCATTATATAGAGCGACACCGCCGTTGACGCGGAAGCAAACGGCGATATATCCGAAGCGGAGCGCATCCGTTTCGAGAAGGTAGTCGATCACTTCATCGCTGTCAGCTATCTTGAAATTTTTGAACTCATGCAAAAGTCTTGCTCCAATTGTGTCGTTATAAAAATCACCGTAATAGGCTTCTATTTTTTCATACTTTTTTCTGTATTCGCTCGGTGACATACCGTATTGATTTTTGAATGCTCTTGAAAAACTTTCGTGTGCTTCATATCCGCAATCCAAAGCAATGTCAAGAATATCGTTATTCGTTCCTCGCAAAAGCTGGGCAGCCTTTTTCAATCGACTAAAACGTACATATTCCATAATATTAAATCCGGTGTGCGCGAAGAAAACACGGTTGAAGTAATCTGTAGAAAAGCCTGCATGGTTTGCTATGTCTTCAATGGTAATATCGCTTTTCTTGTTTTCCGCCTTTATATAGTTAAGTGCTTTTGTAATAAGCTCGCTATTTTCCATGAATAGCCCTCCTGATTTCAAATTCAAACGTTCAGCTGTATGTTTGTGATATCATTATAGCATACAGCTTTTATATTGTCTTGACAGAAAACGCTGAATTAAAAAATGGCGTACCTATTTTGTCGCAGGCACGCCATTTTGAATCATTTTCGGCTGTTTTTTCGATAATTTATAGCCGCTATACCGCGATTATTTTCCGACATTCTCGATATATCCCTCACAGCTCTCATCCTTGCCCGCAAGCATCAAATAGGTGCTGTATGCCTGCATCATACTGTTTGATCCGGGATTAACAATCGCAGCTGAGAGGCCGTTGTTGGCGGCGAGAACGAAGAATGTACTGTTAATCAGATCTCTCTTTGGAAGCCCAAATGAAACATTCGAAATACCGAGCATCGTGCGGCATCCAAGCTCATCCCTTATAAGCTTTAATGCACGAAGTGTTTCGCTCGCCGAAGCTGTGTTCGTTCCAACGGGCAATGCAAGTGTATCAAAGATAAGATTTTCTTTGCCGATTCCGAAGCTCTCCGCACGTGCAAGAATCTTTCTTGCAATCTCAAGTCTGTCCTCGGCGCGAGAGGGTATGCCGTTCTCATCAAGCGTGAGTGCAACAATCATTCCGCCGTATTTTTTCGCGATCGGAAGAATAGCATTCAAGCTCTCCTCTTTGCCGTTCAGCGAATTTATCAATGCCTTGCCGTTATAGCGGCGCACAGCTGCCTCGATAGCCTCGGGGTTCGAGCTGTCGATCTGCAACGGTATATCGACAATGGCTTGAAGCTCACATACAACATTTTTCAGCGTTTCAACCTCGTCAATTTCGGGAGTGCCCACATTTACATCAAGAATTTGTGCGCCCTCCTCCTTTTGAGTTATCGCTTCGTCGATTATATAGTCGATATCCTCGCAGGCAAGCGCCTCAACAAGCTCAGCCTTGCCCGTCGGATTAATGCGCTCTCCGATAAGTATCGGCGTATCCTCAAAAACAACTGTCTGCTTATAAGATGAAACTACCGCACGATTCTTTTTGACAAGCGGAATCGGCTCAATTCCACCACATTTTTGAGTGAGCGCACGAATATGCTCCATCGTGGTTCCGCAGCAGCCGCCCGCAACTCTCACGCCCTTTTTGATAAGCGATTTTACATTTTCCGCAAAATCATCCGGCATGACGTCATAAACGGTTCTGCCGTCAGCCTGTCGCGGAAGCCCTGCATTCGGCTTTAGCAGTACGGGAATCGATGCACACTCAAGATATTCCTCGATTATCGGAGCAAGCGCATCAGGTCCAAACGAACAGTTGCAGCCAATAGCATCCGCTCCCATTCCCTCAAGCAAAGCAACCATCGCTGCAGGTGATGCGCCTGACATTAGTCTGCCGTTTTTTTCATAAGCATTTGAAACAAATACGGGAAGCTCACTGTTCTCTTTTGCCGCAAGGAGCGCCGCCTTTGTTTCATAGCTATCAATCATCGTTTCTATCATGATCAGATCGCAGCCATATTTTACGCCAAGCTTTACCGTTTCAGCGAAAATCGAAACAGCCTTTTCAAAATCAAGATCGCCAAGCGGTGCCAGCATGCGTCCTGTCGGGCCAATATCAAGCGCCACCCATTTTTCCTGCTTGCCAACCGAGGCTTCGGCGGCGCGGCGTGCGTTATCAACCGCCGCTTTCACTATCTCCTCGAGCTCGTCGTATGAATATTTAAGAATGTTCGCACCAAAAGTATTTGTATTTACGACATTGCTTCCCGCATCAAAGTAGCTTCGGTGTATATTAGTGACGATATCGGGGTGGCTCAGATTCCAACGCTCGGGCAGCTCGCCTGCCTTTAGTCCGTTCATCTGCAAAAGCGTGCCCATGCTTCCGTCAAGGAACAAGAGGTTATTTTTCAAATAATCTGTAATCTTCATTTTATTCGGCTTTCGATCGAAAGCATCCTTTCGTAAACTTTAATTTTCATATAAACAGTATACCATTAAAAATGCTCGGTCGCAATACCTTTTGCTTATTTCGATTAAAAATTTGCTGATTAGTTATAATATTATAGAAGCCTTTCACTTGACTTTCTTGAATATTTGAGGTACAATATATGGAGAAGTATTATATTTTATAAGCATGCAACGCTTTGATTTTTGCACATCATTCCCCTATCAGGGAAAAGCATAGAGCAAATTCAAGGTTGAATTTTAATTAAACTCAAATCATTTATAGCTATTATGAGGTACTGTAAAATGTCAGAAGTAACCACGCAAAAGGGCGGAATCTCCGTCGAAATCGAGCACATATTTCCAATAATAAAGAAATGGCTCTATTCGGAAAAGGAGATCTTTCTTCGCGAGATAGTGTCAAACGCTTGCGACGCGATCACAAAGCTGAAGCGCCTGTCTTCGCTCGGCGAAGCTCAGATCGATGACACAAACTATAAAATTACAATAACAATAGATAAAGCGGCTCGTACTCTCACCGTTTCCGATAACGGAATCGGTATGACTGAGGACGAGGTTCGCCGATATATCTGTCAAATCGCACTTTCAGGCGCACTTGAATTTATCCAAAAATACGAGGGATCGGATACTGCTGACGGCATCATCGGCCATTTCGGTCTTGGCTTCTATTCTGCATTTATGGTCAGCGACACGGTCGATGTCATTACCCGTTCATTCAAGACCGAAAATGCGGTAAAATGGGTGTGCACCGAGGCAGGCGAATATGAGATCACAACCGACTACTATCGCGAGGAGCGCGGTACCGATGTCGTTATGCACATCATGGACGACGAGGCTGAATTTCTCGAGGAAGCTCGCATCAGGGCTATCCTTGATAAATACTGCTCGTTCATGCCCGTTGAGATTTATCTCAACACAGCTAATGCTGACGATTCCGAAGAGCCCTCCGACGAAAAGAAGCCTGTTAACGATATAAATCCTCTTTGGCAGAAGAATGCCTCCGATTGCACCGACGAGGAATACAATAGCTTCTATCACAAGGTTTTCGCTGACTTCCGCGAGCCGCTTTTCCATATTCATTTGAACGCGGATTATCCGCTGAACTTCAAGGGTATTCTCTACTTCCCTCGCCTTTCGCACGAATATGACAGCCTTGAAGGTCAGGTAAAGCTTTACTATAATCAGGTTTTTGTCGCAGACAACATAAAGGAAGTTATCCCCGAATTTCTGCTTATGCTCAAGGGCGTGCTTGACTGCCCCGAGCTCCCGTTGAACGTTTCGAGAAGCTATCTCCAAAACAGCGGTTATGTAGCAAAAATCTCCGCGCACATAGTAAAGAAGGTAGCTGACAAGCTCTGCTCTATGTTCAATCTCGACCGCGAGAATTATGAGAATCTTTGGGCAGATCTCAAAACCTTTGTCGAATACGGCTGTCTGCGCGACCGCAAATTCTATGACCGCGTAAAGAACGCAGTTATCTACAAAACGACCGACGGCAAGTACGTTACCCTCCCAGAATATCTCGAGAAGGCTAAGGAAAAGCACGAAAACACCGTCTACTATACAGCTGACATGACCGCTCAGACGCAGTACATTTCGATGTTTGCTGCGGAGGGCATTGAGGTAATCGTGCTTGACAAGATGATCGACACGCAGTTTATCAATGTGATTGAGCAGGATAACTCCGACGTTAAATTCGTTCGAATCGACGCAGATGTTGCAGGTGCGCTCAAGGCTGACGGAACCGCAGAGAACAACGAAAAGCTCACTGCGCTTTTCAAAGAGGTCAGCAAAAAAAGTGAGCTCAAGGTTAAATTCGAGCTTCTCAAAAACGAGGGCATCCCTGCTATTCTCAACATCTCCGAGGAATCCCGCCGCATGGAGGACATGATGAAAATGTACCGCATGCACGGCGAAAGTCTTGACGGCATGAGCTTCCCGATAGACCAAACGCTCGTCGTCAACGCTTCAAATCCGCTCATCAAGCGTCTTTGCACCGATGAGCTTGATACCGAGAAAAGCAGAAAAATTGCAAAGCAGATCTACACCCTCGCGCTTTTGGCACAGCGTCAGCTTACGGCGAATGAGCTTCAGGACTTCCTCGCCGACAGCTTCGACATGCTGGCAAGCATTTAACTAACAATTCAGAAAGGACTTCGCATATGGGCTCAGTATTCGGCACAAAATTAAAGCTTTCTGTTTTCGGTGAATCTCACGGGACCGCAATCGGCGTCGTGATCGACGGTTTTCCGGCAGGACTTGAGCTTGACTATGATTATATCGGCGCGTTCATGAAGCGCAGAGCTCCGGGCGGCAGCTTTTCAACCGCTCGTACCGAGGCTGATATTCCAAATATCGTGAGCGGTGTTTCAAACGGCATCACAAACGGTTACCCAATATGCGCAGTCATTGAAAACACGAACCAACACAGCGCATCCTATTCGGACAAAATGACAGTTCCCCGTCCGTCGCATGCGGATTACCCGGCAGCAATAAAGTTCGGTGAGCATGCAGAGCTGCACGGTGGAGGTCATTTCTCGGGCAGATTAACCGCTCCTCTCGTTTTCGCAGGCGCGCTCTGCTCACTATATCTGAAGCGCTTCGGTGTTGAGATCGCGGCACATATAAAGCAGATACTTGATGTTACCGACAACAGCTTCGCTCCAGACGTTACCGCCGCAGAGCTTGTAAAGCTAAAGGAAAAAGCATTCCCCACGCTTAACGACAACGCAGGCGAAGCATTTGCGGATATAATCAACTCAGCAAAAGCAAAAGGCGATTCGGTCGGAGCCAAGCTCGAATGTATCGCTATCGGAGTTCCTGCGGCACTCGGCGAGCACATGTTCGAGAGTGCGGAATCCGAAATTTCACAGCTCATGTTTGCAATTCCCGCCGTTAAGGGCATCGAATTCGGCGCAGGCTTTGACTTCTGCCGCATGTACGGCTCAAGCGCGAATGACGCGTTTGAATACAAAGGCGGCAGAATCGTTACAAGAAGCAACAACTGCGCAGGTATACTCGGCGGCATGACTACGGGAATGCCAATCGTATTTTCCATCGCAGTAAAGCCAACCCCGTCAATTTTCCTCGAGCAGGATTCAGTCGACCTTGAAAAGGGCTGCAGCACAAAGCTCGCGATAAAAGGTCGTCACGACCCCTGCATAGCAGTCAGAGCTGTTCCGGTCGTCGAGGCCTGCACAGCAATAGCAATAACCTCACTTATTTTGAAATCGGATGGTAAAAAGCTATGATTCAAAAAGCACGCCTTGATGAGCTAAACGCTATTATTGAAGATAATCTGACATTACTTGAAGCGGAAACTTTATCAGCATTCGAGCGTCGTTTTGTACAGCTTCGCGACCGTGCAGATATCATTTTCAGACGAGGTCAGATAATCGAAAACGAAAACAGAATCGACGATTTTTCTGCAATGTTCTCCAATGATATGGCTAATGGTAATATGCCTGATGAGTTTCAGGAATATTTCGAATCCGTCGTTGACACCCGTACCTTTTCCGACAAGCTGACGGTCTGCCGATTCCTGGCATCCGAATTCTCAAAACGCCAGCAGTCTGTTTTGACACAGCTTTTTACAAAAGATTCCGTAATTGAATCACCTCGCATCGCATATTTCCAAAATGCCTACGCAGATGCGGCATTCCGTATTTTTTCCGAGGTTCTTGACACTCCGTCTGTAATCTACGCATCGGATTTTACATCCGTTTGCGAGGAGGTATATTATGGCCGTTCGGATATGTGTATGCTTCCTATGGACAGCTCGCGAGATGCAAAGCTTATAAGCTTCTATCGCCTCATTGACAAGTACGAGCTGAGCCCCGTGCTGTCATGCGATGTGATCTCTCCCGATGGAGAATTTACTACAAGATATGCGCTTTTGAAGCGTGCTATCAGCATTCCTACAGAGCAGCAGCTTAACAAATGCGATTCGTATCTGTTCGAATTTACAATTTTGCCTGACAACAGCACAGCACTTTGCGATGTGCTTGCAGCTGCGCGCGATTGCGGACTGACTCTGTACAAGGTCGATTCGCTTCCGCTTTCCTACAGCGACAGCGAATTTTCCTTCGACGTAATATTAAAGGTCGGAAAAATCGAGGAGCTTGAGGTCTTTTTACTCTTTTTATCGCTTGCGATACCGCAGTATGTTCCGCTCGGGCTTTATCCTCATATCAAATCGAGGGCTCGCTGATGTCAGATTACACACAGTTTTTGCGTGCGCTAAGACGTGAGCCGGGACGTCCTACATTATTTGAGCCGTATCCGTCAAGGGCTATCGCGACTCAGCTTATCTGGCGCAGGGGCGAACATCTTTGGGCAACACCCACCTCAAGAGCTGCCACACTTATTGAGCTGTATGCATACATAAAATCCGATGTAGCTATAATAAATGCGGATATAGAAAACATCAACGAGATTTTATCATGCTCGCACATGCTCCCAAGCGGAATGAAATTCGTCATCGATTCCGCCGATGCCGAAGCATTGAAGATTGCCGACTGCGATGACTCGGTCTGCGCACTTGCAAGCTCTGAGCATCTGCTTGGAAGCATTTTTAACAAGCCGCTTATCTATATCGCAAAGCACGATATTGACATCGAAGCCGCGATTGAGCGAGGTGCCGCAGGAGCTTATATTCCGCGTGGTGTAGAGGAGCTTTGGGAAAAGTATTCCTCGAAAATCGCGCTTTTAGGAGGGCTTGGTGCAGAGGGCATCAACAACAGCGAGCCGCTGGATATTCACAATCGTATAAGAGCTCTCCACGACATGACAAACGGTGCCGCCTATTCTATCGGAAGCGGCTTTTTCGATGGCGATACGGTTGAATATCTCGGCTTCATTTCAATGCTTGGAATATACCAGAAATTAATGTGATCAAGGAGAAATTATAATGAGCAAAACAATATCCTACCGCACTACGGGAACCTGCTCTCAGCAAATCGATATTACGGTCAACGGAGATACCGTTGAAAGCGTCAAATTTGTCGGCGGATGCTCGGGCAACACTCAGGGCGTTGCCGCACTCGTTTCGGGAATGAAGATCGATGACGCTATTACAAGGCTCAAGGGTATAAAGTGCGGATTTAAATCCACATCCTGCCCCGACCAGCTTGCATGTGCACTCGAAAAGCTGAAATCCGAAAACGACTGATATTTGATTTAAGGAAGCACCGCACAATCCACGTCTGACGCATTGAGGCGCATCTGCGCTATCAGAATCATGAGTAACTGCCTTAAGTGTGCGAAAATTGAGCACCGATATTACTGCACCTAAAAATCAAGTCAAATTCGTGAGGAAGGAAGGCTTGCAACTGCAAGTCAAGGTTAAAAAATGACCTACAGAGAAAATTATGAGCGTTGGCTGAACAGCGATAAGGTGGACGAAGCTACAAAATCCGAGCTTCGCGGAATCGCGTCAGACGACGAGGAGATCAAGTTCCGTTTTATCAAGGACCTGGAGTTTGGCACCGCAGGACTCAGAGGAACGATGGTCGCAGGCACCAATGCGATGAATGTCTACACCGTCGCCCACGCAACGCAGGGTTTTGCAGACCTGATAAATAAAGAGGGAAAAGCTTCACGCGGCGTCGCAATATCCTACGACTCGCGCAACAATTCCGAGCTGTTTGCGAAAACCGCCGCTTGTGTGCTCGCATCAAACGGCATAAAGGTCATGCTGTTCAGAGGCGTTCGCCCGACACCCGTGCTGTCCTTTGCAATTCGCGAGCTTCGGGCAATTGCAGGAATAAATATTACCGCATCGCACAACCCAAAGCAGTACAACGGCTACAAAGCCTATTGGGAGGACGGAGCTCAGCTCTCCCCCGATCATGCCGCCACTGTTTCTGAGTTCATCGACGCGGCTGACATTTTCGACGAGGTCAGAACGATGGACTTCGATACGGCTGTCAGCGAGGGCTTAATCGAGTTTATTCCCGATTCCATCGACGAAAAGTACCTTGCTAATGTACTTGCGGAAGCTGTAAATCCCGATATTGTCGCAAAGGCGGCTGACGAGCTTCAAATCGTTTATACGCCTCTCCACGGCGCAGGCTATAAGCTCGTTCCTGAGATCATGCGCCGTTTGGGAATCAAGCATATCGCAACAGTTGACGAGCAGATGGTGCTTGACGGCAATTTCCCGACAGCAAGCTTCCCGAATCCCGAGATACCCGATGTATTCAAGCTCGGTATAGAGCTTGCGAAAAAGGTCGGAAGCGACCTGATCGTGGCTACCGACCCTGATGCAGACCGCGTCGGAGTTATGTCGCGTGACAAAAACGGTGATTTCAAGAATTTGACCGGCAATCAGGTCGGCGCACTTCTCCTTGACTACATCATTACCGCAAACGAGTCAAAGGGAATGCCCGAGAATCCCTATGCTATCAAGACCATCGTTACCACCGAAATGATTACGAAAATCTGCAAGGTGCATAACGTTCGCCTGTTCAATGTTCTGACGGGCTTCAAATTCATCGGAGAAGTCATCAAAAAGAATGAGGCATCGGGTCACAACACCTATCTTTTCGGCTTCGAGGAGAGCTATGGCTACCTGAAGGGCACTTATGCGCGCGACAAGGATGCTGTGGTTGCGTCCATGCTCATTTGCGAAATGGCGGCTTACTATGCAACCAAGAACATGACTCTTTGCGACGCGCTTCAATCTCTGTACGAGCGCTACGGCTACTACTGCGAGGGCGTTGCGAATATCTATATGGAAGGTCTTGACGGCATCGAAAAGATGACAAGGCTGATGGACGAGCTTCGGGAAAATCCTCCATCAGAGCTTGCGGGATACCGCGTTATTGAACGCCGCGACTATTTAAAGGACACCGTTCTCGATATTGAAACGGGAAAGGTCACATCTACGGGACTTTCGAAATCGAATGTGCTTTACTTCAAAACCGAAGCAAATGATGTTATTGTCATTCGTCCCTCCGGCACAGAGCCCAAAATCAAGACCTACATTCTCGCATACGATGAAACGTATGAAAAGGTAAACGAAAAGATTGCCGCTTACAGCAGGGTAACCGATTCATGGGTAAAATAATATATAAATTATCAGAAAAGCTATTGACTATTGATTTGTGAATTGCTATAATGAAAACAATCAAATTTATGGAGGAAAATATTATGTCTGCAAAAAAACTTACTCCCGATTATCAATATTTGCAAAATTCATCCTTTGGCTGGGATTTGTCGTCCAACGCAATCATGAGCGAATACAGACACTGCGTTGAAGAAGGCAAGGATGTTGAAAAATACAAGGGCCTTTTCGAGGCTGTAAACCAGCTTCCTGCCGATGAGAACAAGGAGCGCATTTCTGACGTGATTTTCGAAATGATGTACGAAATGCCTATTCGCGAGGACTATGCTTATGTTGAGCCGTCCGACCTTGAGGGCATTCGCGCATGCCGTCCCGCAAAGCGCCCCGGATTTGGCAAGCCCGATAACGAAAAGCTTAAGAAGCAGCTTCTCGGCGCATGGCTCGGCCGTACCTGCGGCTGCATGCTCGGCAAGACTGTTGAGGGCATAAAGACCCCCGACCTCACATATGTACTTAAATCAACCGACAACTACCCGATGCACCGCTACATCCTTTCAACGGATATCACCGAGGAGATTCAGGCAAACTGCAAATTCAACTTCCGTTGGCGTTGCTTTGCAGATAAGCTTGACGGCTGTGCTCCGGTTGATGATGATACAAACTACACTGTTCTCGGAAAGGTTATTATTGACAAATACGGCGTTGACTTCACTCCGAAGAATGTTGCAGACGCTTGGGTTGAATTTCAGTCCAAGAACGCTTACTGCACAGCTGAACGCGTTGCTTTCCGCAACTTCGTTACAGGCTACTATCCGCCGGTATCTGCAGTTTACAAGAATCCTTACCGTGAGTGGATCGGTGCGCAGATTCGTGCAGACTATTTCGGCTACATCAATCCGGGTAATCCCGAGCTTGCAGCTGATATGGCATGGCGCGATGCTTCCATCTCCCATGTAAAGAACGGTATCTACGGTGAAATGTTTGTTGCCGCTATGCTCGCGGCTGCAGCTGTATGCGACGATATGGTTGAGATTATCGAAGCAGGTCTTGGACAGATCCCCGAAAAGTGCCGTCTTACCGAGCGTATTCGCGAGCTTCTCGATATGTACGCAAACGGTGCTTCCAAGGATGAGGAGTTCAAGCGTATTCATGAGCTCTATGACGAATTCGACGGCCACGACTGGTGCCACACCATTTCGAATGCAATGATCGTTGTTGCTTCCCTCCTCTGGGGCAAGGGCGACTACTCCGAGTCTATCTGCATGTCTGTTGAAACAGGCTTCGACACAGACTGCAACGGAGCTACTGTCGGTTCTATCCTCGGAATGCGTGATACCGATGCAACTGTTGATGAAAAGTGGACAGCTCCGATCAACGGACGCCTTGCTACTTCCATCTTCGGCGTTGGTACAGTTGAGCTTGCTGACATGGCTGAAAAAACCTACAAGGTTGCTACAAGAGAATAAATATTACAATTGCGGCATGGGATTTGTTCCCATGCCGCTACTTATATAAAAAGAAAAACCTCTCTTGCTATTGCAAAAGAGGTTTACTGGGGTGAATGAAGGGGGTCGAACCCTCGACCTCCAGGGCCACAACCTGGCGCTCTAACCAACTGAGCTACATCCACCATATGGCTTGTATTGGCGTACCCGGAGGGATTCGAACCCCCGACCTACTGCTTAGAAGGCAGTTGCTCTATCCAACTGAGCTACGGGTACATTGCTCAATCAACATACGATATTATACACTATATAAAATCGTTTGTCAAGGGGTTTTATAAAAAATATGCGAAATAATTAGCCCTTCATTGAGCAAAGCCGGCTCATCTAAGGCGGTGCTTTTGCATTTTCTCTATAGAATTGACACTATATTTCCACAAATGTATTCCTTTGCTTGGATATGGGAATAATACAGCTTAGATATACGCCTTATATAAAGCACATTCACCGTCCAGATTGCAAATTATCAACATTTTTCGGATATTTGTTTGAATGTAATTGTAATATTACAACAAATCAAAGTTTTATGCTAAAAATCTCTTGACAAAACGGGCATCCCATGGTATACTTGTAAAGTGATTTGCTTTACAGACCCCTTATCACTTAAATGAGGTGACCGCTTTGCATGAGAAGGATTTAGAAATCGGCTTGCTCCTTGATTTTTACGGAGAGCTGTTAAGCGACAGCCGTCGTGAAGCGGCAGAGCTTTATTACAACAATGACCTTTCACTTGCTGAGATCGCCGAGAACATCGGCATCACCCGTCAAGGCGTGCGCGACAGCATCACCAAGGCGCGCGAGCAGGTTATCTCGTTTGAAGCGAAGCTCGGTCTTGCGGCAAAGTTCAGAGCTATTGAAAATACGCTTCATGAAATTATTCCTCAGCTTGAGAGGCTACGCGAATCGGCAGATGCAGATACACGCGCAGCTCTTGATGAGATAATTAAAAAAGTCAGCACGATTTCAATATAAATGATTCACACGGAGGGTTTCGATGTTTCAAAGCTTAGTCGATAAAATGTCGGAAGCTTTCAAAAAATTCAAGAACAAAGGAAAGCTAACCGAGGCAGACGTCAAAGCAGGCATGCGCGAAATAAAGCTTGCACTTCTTGAAGCGGATGTCAACTACAAGGTCGTTAAAGACTTTATAAAAATAGTTACAGAGGGCGCGGTCGGCGCCGAGGTTCTCGAAAGCCTGATGCCGGCACAGCAGGTCGTAAAGATTGTAAACGAGGAGCTTTGTGCTCTGATGGGCGGCTCGCAGGCAAAGCTTAACATTTCATCAAGACCGCCTACGGTTGTTATGATGGTTGGCTTGCAGGGTGCGGGTAAAACTACTCACGCAGGCAAGCTCGCCGGAATGTATAAAAAGCAAAGCAAACGCCCTCTACTCGTCGCATGTGACGTATACCGTCCGGCGGCAATAAAGCAGCTTGAGGTCGTTGGAGGTCAGCTTGATATACCGGTATTCCAGATGGGAGATACTGCTAAGCCTGCCGAAATCGCAAAAGCCGGAATCGAGCACGCTATCAAGCATGGCCATGACATGGTATTCATCGATACCGCAGGCCGACTTCATATAGATGAAGTTCTTATGAATGAGCTTGCTGATATCAAATCCGCGGTCAATCCTGCAGAAATCCTGCTCGTAGTTGATGCTATGACGGGTCAGGATGCAGTCAATGTTGCACAGTCGTTTAACGATCTGCTCGATATTACGGGCGTTATTCTGACAAAGCTTGACGGTGATACACGAGGCGGTGCGGCATTATCCGTTCGCCACATTACGGGCAAGCCGATAAAATTTGTCGGTATGGGTGAAAAGCTCGACATGATCGAGCCGTTCTATCCCGACAGAATGGCATCCCGAATCCTTGGAATGGGCGATGTACTCTCGCTTATCGAAAAAGCTCAGCAGAGCTTTGACGACAAGCAAGCGGCTGAGCTTGAGCGCAAAATGCGTGAGCAAACCTTTACTCTGACTGATTTTCTTGAACAGTTCAAGCAGGTTCGCGGAATGGGCTCGCTCGACCAGATCATGGGAATGATTCCCGGAGTTAATACCAATGCACTAAGGGATGTCAAAATAGATGAGCGTCAGCTTGACCGAGTCGAAGCAATTATTCTTTCAATGACTCCCGAAGAGCGCGATAAGCCGGATATCATCAGCGCTTCCCGCAAGCGAAGGATCGCAATGGGAAGCGGAATGAAGGTTGAAGATGTCAACCGACTCTTAAAGCAGTATGACCAGATGCGTCAGATGATGAAAAAATTCGCCTCAATGACAGGCGGAAAACGCTTCGGCAAACGAAATAAGATGAAATTCCCATTTTAGTGGATTTCAAATAAATAACATTATTAATAAATTTTTCGGAGGAAAATTAAAATGGCAGTAAAACTCAGACTTACAAGAATGGGCGCAAAGAAAGCTCCCTTCTACCGCGTTGTTGTTGCAGATTCCCGTTATCCCCGTGATGGCCGTTTCATCGAAGTTATCGGTACTTACAACCCCATGACCGAGCCGGCTGAAATCAAGATCGATGCAGAGAAAGCTCAGACTTGGATCAAGAACGGCGCTCAGCCCACCGAGACTGTTAAGGCTCTCCTTAAGAAGTCCGGCGCTATTGAATAATCAATACTCATGATTGTTCTCAAGAATATTCTTATCGACATAGCCAAAGCCATTGTTGACGAGCCTGATAAGGTTGAGGTCATCGAAACATCTGAGGGCGACAATATAACCTTTGAGCTTCATGTTGCCGAGGATGATATGGGCAAAGTAATCGGCAGACACGGTAAGATTGCAAAATCCATCCGTCTTGTTATGAAAGCCGCTGCGAACTCTGTTGGCAAGCGTGTTTCAGTCGAAATAAGATAAAACGAATAGGCTGTTGCTTTGATGCAACAGCCTGTTTTTGTTTGTATTACTAATCCTCGATTATCAAATCGAATACTCCATCCTGCGAAATATCGCGAAAAACCTCAATAATCCGTTCTGCATAATCGCCGAGCATTTCCCTCGCCTTATCGATATTTTTTAGCACGATTACAGTGCCTTTTTCCACCTCTGAAAGGCAATCGGCAAGCGCATCGAGATTTTTGCCGTAGTACATCGGAAAATCGAGCGCCTGCGAAATGTATTCATGTGCTGTGGTTTTCGAGGTCATCCTTTCGCAGTCAAAAACAATTATCTTCAAGATCATTCCTCCCCATAAAGAAGTGTAAACGATTCGTAATGGTCATCCGTGTAGTAAATCAGCCCATCGTTCGAAAACACGATTCGCTTTGCTCCGCGAGAGGAAGCACCGAGTGTATCTATATCGCATTCCTTGTAAACTCTACCGTTTTTCCTTGGCAAAAGCCCCTCGTAGTTTCCAAAGGTATCGCCTCCTATGGCGCAGCCCTTGGCGTATTTTTCAACCGAACCGCCTTCCCAGCCAAGACTTTCCGCCTCTTTTTTCGTTATGAAGTTTGACGGAAGCTTTGAGTATGTATGAATATATAGCGCGACATCATCTTTACTATAGTATTTTCCGTTTTCATCAATTGGCTTTTCCGTCGTATCAGTCGGTGGAGCTTGTGACGGTTGAGAGCCCAATTGCGCAGAATCATCGCCTCCGCCCGTAAAGGCGTCGGAGTCGGTTTTCGTCGCCTCATCAAGCAGCTCGAGAACATCGCCTGCAACATCTATAGCATCTTTGACATCGGACAATTCGCATCCGATACACATGAACGCCATAACCGCGCAAAGCAAAAGCGCAGTTGGACGGGCAAATCGCCTGAGTATTGAAAACAACTTCATAATAAAAATCACAACCTTCGCACAGCGAGGGGTTCCTTTCCGTAGAATTGGGCTGAGCGATATACGCCTACATTTAACCGTCAGAAATTTTTAACTTTAATCTCATTTATTTTAAATGATTTCGTTTCGCTCATAACCATACTAAAAGCATTATTCAACATGTACATTATAACCTCATTATGCGATAAATTCAAGTGCGAAATTGTAAAATCTATTGCAATTTTTGTTATTATAGTGTATAATTAATACAACCCTGTCAGTGTAGGGTAATCGATTGTGAAGACGGGTCTGCGGCATCTTTTATCGAAGCGGCTCAAGCCGCGCGCTTCGCTCTGCACTTCACTTCGAAGCCCGTTATACTGCCAAGTGGCACCCGAGCGTAAAAATTGAACGGTATCGCAAAAAGCTAATCATGCTATATGTCGGCTTAAGAAAAAGGTGATATAAATGAAGATGATACCAAAATTAGGGCTATCCAATTTGAACGGCGAATTTCTGACTGTAAAAAAACGAAGCGGAAGAACCTCGTTTGAACTTCATCGCCATGATTATTATGAAATTTTGATGTACAAAAACTGCAACGGCTGTTGTATACTTAACGGTAAAGAATACGCGATGTCGGGCGACTCACTTTTTCTTCTGACGCCCAAGGATTATCACAAGATAATCAACATCGAAAACCAATCATCATATTCGATTAATGTATCGTTTTCCGAAAATATAGTAAACAAAACCCTCTTGACTGAGCTTGGTTTCGTTCCGAGAGTTATGACGAAGCTTAGTGAGGAAACGGTTTACTGTATGGAAATGATGCTTAAATATTATACAGAAAAAAGCCGATTCAAGGATATCAAGCTTAATGGCATGCTGAGTCTTCTTATAACGAGCGTGCTTGAAAACAGTGTTCCCTCGAAGGAATCCACGGGATTTTTCAGCTCTCAAATACGTGAAACAATGGCATACATATTATCTGATCTGACAAAATCACACAAGCTTGAGGATGTGGCAAAGATCAGCGGCTTATCGGCTCCTTATTTCTCGCATCTGTTTCACAAGGAAACCGGAAAGCCCTACAAAAGGTGGCTGACTACGGTCAGGATCGATTATGCAAAGCGGATAATTGAGGATAAGGATGCTTCTATAATTGATATCTGTTATGAATGCGGATATAATACGCCATCCCAATTTCTGAAAATGTTCAAGCGCGAAACCTCTATGACCCCTACGGAATACAGAAAGCTGTTTGCCGAAAAAACAAATCAAAACGAATAAAATTTTTGCTTTTTTGCTTGACACAGAGCGTCAATTAATATATAATGCTTATAAATACAAACAACTAAACTTTATGGAGGCACCCATGAGCAGAATTATCACACCAAGCATCAATTTTACAGATGAACAATACGAAAATCTTCGTCAAACATACCGCAAATGGTGGGCAGGCGAGCTTGATCGCCCGATCGTTCCGATTTCCACCTTCGGTCACGAATCCAACCGCAAACCCACAGATGCACCTTTTCTTACCACAATGAACGCGTGGGATATGTCTATCGCACCTGAGGAATTTATTGAAGCATACGACTATCATTTTTCAAAAATGCGTTGGCACGGAGATGCTTTTCCCTATGTTTCAACCACTCAGTTTGGTCCGGGCGTGCTTGCCGCATTCCTTGGCTGCAAGCCTGTAGGTGCTGAAACAACCGTTTGGTTTGAGTCCGATGTAACGGATCTCCCGATCAGCGAGCTTCATTTTGAATACGACGAAAACAACCCCTACTTCCAGCGTATCATCCGCTTCTATGAAGCTGCTATGGAAAAATGGCACGGCAATGTCGTTGTCAGCATGGTTGATATGGGCGGTAATATGGACGTTCTTGCATGGTTCCGCAGCTCCGAGAATCTTCTTCTTGACCTCTACGACGATCCCGACGAGGTTAAGCGCTGCATAAATGAAATTCAGGACATGTGGTTCAAGTGCTTTGACCGCATTAACTCTATAATGGCTCCCGAGGCACGCGGCTATTCGCAGTGGTTCAGAACCTTCCATGAAAAGCCCGGCTATGTTCTTCAGAGCGATTTCTCATATATGATCAGTCCTGACATGTTTAAGGAATTTGTAGCTCCCGAGCTCACCTCCTCGGCAGCACGTCTTGACCATCCGGTATACCATATGGACGGCATCGGCGAAATACCTCATCTCGATCATCTTCTCGCAATCAAGGACCTTGCAGGTATTCAATGGGTAGCAGGTGACGGCGAGCCCTCTATGCGCAACTGGGATGAACTTCTTACCAAGATCCTTGCCTCCGGCAAAAAGCTTCTCTCATGGGGTATGGATTACACAACTAAGAAGCCAAGACATTTCGTAAAGAATCCGGGACAGCTCTTCTACGACGAGCGCACCTACAAGCTCGAATGGCTCGAGGATGCAAAGAAATTTGCCGACATCTACGGCATCGAAATTAAATTCTAAAAACATATACGCGGTGTCATCGAATCACAAAGCAGACTTTGATATACGAATCCGATTGGCAACAGTGCGGATTGGGACTGCACTGTTGCCATCTTGTTAGATCCGAAAATATTTGCTGGCTAAAATACCTTTAATCAGGAGAATCCTATGAGTTTTTTAATGAATGATATTTTAATCCAACCAAACGAGTTAAAAAAAGCACTTGAATCCTACAAGAGTGCCGAATTCCAAAAGCGTCTTGAGGCTGTAAAGGAGCTTCAGTTCAGCGAAATAATTATGAGCGGTATGGGAAGCTCCCATTTCTGCTCCTTGCCTGCAGATGTTTATCTCGCATCTCACGGGATAAGAAGCCGTGTCGTATCTGCCGGCGAGCTTTTGCATTACGAGTATGCACGAATCAAATCCGACACTCTGCTCTGCCTTATCTCACAGTCAGGAGAGAGCGCTGAGATAGTCCGTCTTCTTGAAAAGATACCAAGCGAAACTAAAATTATCGCTATCACGAACAATCCCGAAAGCACTCTTGGCAAGCGTGGTGATATTGTTTTCAATATCAATGTGTCAAACGAGAAATCCGTTTCCACAAGAACCTATGTTTCATCCGTAATTGTGACCATGCTTATCGCGTTTATGCTTACAGGTGAGGATACAATGGCATCCTGCAAGCGTTTTGACAGTATTCTTGACGATTTTGCAGCCTACACCGAAAACAGCGCTGAGATCACAGCTAAGCTTGACGAATTTACAAAGGGTGTAACAAGCACGAATCTCATGGGCAGAGGTTATTCAATCGGTACAGTCCGTGCATCGGCGCTCTTTCTTCGTGAAGCGGGTCGTTCCTCGGCGACAGATTTCGACAGTGCAGAGTTCCGTCACGGTCCTATGGAAATGATTGAGAACGGAGTATTTGCGGTCGTGCTCGCTCCGTGCGGCATTGGTCAGGAGCTTAATGTAAAGCTTGCGAGAGATATCACGGAAAAGGGCGGCAAGGTTCTTCTGATCACCGACAAAAACGCTTCTTCCGTTGAAGGTGACACGAATATTCTTCGCCTTGATCTTCCCGTAGTTGACGAATGTCTTGCACCTGTTCTTCAGATACTTCCCCTGCAGCTTCTCACCGACATAATGGCTGTCAGAAAAGGAAATATAGACGGCGATTTCAGATGGGGCAACAAAATCACAGCAGTAGAATAACCTACAAACAAAATTAAAGGAGATAACGCATATGCCAAACTATCATGTTATAGGTATGAGCCACATTGACCTCGGATTTACCATAACCGAGGAGGAGCTTGACGAGCAGCTCGAAGTGTTTATAGAGCGCATTCTGTACATTCTCGACCGCGAGCCTGAGGTTACCTTCGGAATCGAGCAGATGAGTCACTACAGAAAGATCAAAAGAGATCGTCCCGACCTGTTCAAGCGCGTTAAGGAATATATTAAAGAGGGACGCATCGAGATCATGGGTGCTATGGCATCCTCGATGGAAACAAACTTCCCTTGCGGCGAATCTTTTGTTCGAAATCAGAAGCTCGGCCTTGACTGGGCAAAGGAAAATCTTGAAGCTAAGCCTGACATCGCATGGCTTGTCGATACCTTCGGCACAAACGCTCAGGTTCCGCAGATTTACAATCAGTTCGGCTTCACACAGCTCTTTGCCAACCGTTTCGGCGGCGACAAAATGCACCAGGTATTCAAGGCGAAGGGGCTTGACGGCTCTGAGCTCGTAGTTATGGGCGTTGACGGATACTCACGCAATGTCAGAAGCACTCACCTTCTATTCAGCTTCAACCGTGCATGGAGCAATATTGAAAACATGTTCAGACAGGCTGATCGCATGAAGAGCCCCGAGCCTAAGCTCATCACAAACTATATCGAAAACGAATTCATCATGAGCATGCTCTATATCAAGCGCACAAAGGAGCGTCAGGGCCGCGAGGGTGAAAATTGGATTCTGTCTTCGCACAAGAAATATGTTGAAGACCTCATGAGCTACACCAAGGAATTCCCCGTTCTGTTCTGCGACCTCAACCCTGAATTTACGGGAACCTTTGCGCTTCGCACGCCTATCAAGCTTGCAAACCGCAAGGCTGAGAATGCTCTGCTTGAAGCTGAAAAATGGAGTGCGCTCATCACTCCCGAGGTCAAGTCCTCCGATTTCGCTGAATCATGGTGGACAATGGCTTTCAACCAGTTCCACGATGTATTCACCGGCTCTCACACCGACCCGACCTACAATTCGGTTCTCGAGAGATACGACGAGGTAATCACCTCCTCCGATAAGGCAACCGCATCAGCCCTCAGCGCAATTACAAAGGCAGACGAAAACGCGGTCACCTTTACAAACTCCATGCCTTGGGAAAGAACCGAATGGATTAAGCTCCCCGAAAAGTTTGGCGGCCGCAAGCTTTTAAATGGTACTGCTGAGGTCAAGACCGCTGTTCGAGGCGATGAGGTATTCGCTCTTGTTACCATGCCTGCAGTCGGTGCAGTTACATATACAGTTGGCGACGCATGCAGCACCTGCGAGCCCGCCAAGAGCGATTCCTGCCAAATCAGCAACGAAGCTCTCACACTCAAGGTCGACAAATCAACCGGTGCAATCACACTCACTCTCGCAGACGGTACCGTTATCATCGATAACGCGATCGATTACATCACGCTTCAGGAAGATAAAGGCTCCATGCAGATTGAAAACCTTGATGGCGGCGAAGCATACGTAACGCTCGGAGAGGTTAAAGTATCCCCCGTTCTGAAGGATGCTATGGGCGAGGAAGTCACACTTTCCGGCAAGATTCCGTACATGGCTTGGAATGGCGGCAATAACCGCTTTGAGTGGGCACTTACATTCCGCGCAAACAGCGGCGAGGCTAATATCCGACTCCATCTTGACGTTGATTGGCTCGGTGAGGGCACTCGAATCCGCCTCAACATCCCGACCACGATTCACAACTCCGACGCTGTCTATGAGATCCCGTTCGGCGTGGTTGAAAGAACCGCTTACCGTACAAGACCTACATCTAAGGGTGAATGGCCGGCACACCGCTTTGTTGCGTTTGAGGATACAGAGAAGGGTGTTGCACTTATCAACTCGGGCGCAGCAGGCGTTGAGTTAAACGGACGCACACTTTCCACATCGCTTATCAGAGCTTACTATCCGGGTCCCGGCGCGTGGGTCAGACCTTCCGCTTTATCCTCACAGCATGGCAAGCATTCGTATGACTTCATGCTCGTACCTTACAATGGAAGCTGGAAGAATGCAGCTGTTCTGCGCATGGCTCAGGAATTTAACAGCCCTGCACGCGCATTTGAAGCATGCGCTGTAGATGGCAGATGCACTTCCTTCGCATCTGTAGACCGCGACAATATCGTTCTTTCCACGATCAAAGCGGCAGATGACAACAGCGGCGACCTCGTGATTCGCGTTTACGAAAGCTTCGGCGAGGCTACTACTGCAACAATCTCCATTAAGGATGCCAAGAGTGCAGTTCTTTCGAATGTTAACGAAATTATCGGCGAGGACATTTCCTGCAAGGACGGAAAGATTGCTATATCCGTTAAACCGTTCGAAATTCTCACCATCAGAGTTAAGAGATAATTTATAGTATTATGGCTGATAGTACAGCAACACTATCAGCCATAACTTCAAAAAACGGAGAACACGCTATGTCACAAAAAGGCGAACTTTATGAGCTTGCAAGCCGAGTTATGGAGCTTGCAACCTCTGACGAAATGAACGAAAAGCGTCGTCTTTGGAGATGTTCAAACAGCTTCAAGGGAGATGCTCCGCTAATATATCTTCGCGCATTTGCATTCGATGAAAACTTTTCAAGCTCGGTATTAAAATGCACCGACCCAATGCTTCGCGGAGTTGAAAAATCGCTTCATCAGGCAATCTATCGCGCGACTCTCGGCGACGATTTCATTATTGAGCCGTGGTATAAAATCGACGCGAGCTACACGACTTCAAATTCCATGCGATGGGGTGTTCGTGTCGGTCTTGGCGAGAAAACTCAGTCGAACGGCGCGGCAGGCTATGCACCCATTCTGAACGATGAGGATTTCTCATGCCTCAAGCCCGCTTCGTACGAAGTTGACGAGAAAAGCACTGACCTCAGATATGAACAGCTAATGGAAGCTTTCGGCGGAGCTTTGCCCGTTTTCGTTTCACGTCAAGGGCAATTTACTATGTGGTGCGACGACATCTCCACCGATATTGCAAAAATGCGCGGACTTGAACAGCTCATGTGGGATGTTTACGACAATCCCGATTGGCTCCACAGTCTGTTGGCTTTTATGCGCGACGCTATTCTCGAGAACCACCGTCAAGCGGAAGCGGCAGGCGGATTCTCACTCGCAGACCACGAAAATCAGTGCATGACTTATGCCGAGGAGCTCGATGACCCCAATCCGAATGTTAAGGGAGTTTCACGAACGCAGTTATGGCGATTCAATGCGGCGCAGGAATATACCGGCTTCAGTCCGGAAATGTTCTGGGAATTTATTTTGCAGTATCAACAGCCAATCCTCGAGCAGTTCGGTATGAGTGCATACGGATGCTGTGAAAATCTCACGGGAGTTATACCGTACCTTCGCCGAATAAAGAATTTGCGCAGAATTGCAGTTTCGCCCTTTGCAGATGCAAAAAAGTGCGCGGAGCAGATTGGAAGCGACTACATTTTGTCATGGCGTCCGAACCCATCTTTGATGGTTGCAACAGGGCTTGACGAGGATTTCGTCAGAAAATATATGCGCGAGCACTTTGAGATTTTCAAGGCAAACAACAACCATTTTGACATCACGCTGAAGGATGTTGAAACTGTCAGCCATCATCCTGAAAATGTGAAGCGTTGGACTGAAATCGTCCGCGAGGAAATCGTTAACTTCTACTCTTAACACAAAAGAAAGGGACAACCACAATGTTGAAAGAATGTTATGCAAGCTTTGATGCTGCAAGCGGAAGACTCACACTGGGTAACAGCCGCATAGAAAAAACAATGATCATCAAGGGCAGCTTTATTCGCACCGAAAAGGTAGAGGATAAATCAAGCTCGGTTAAATGGAATGGCGGCAAGCCCTTGTGGCAGCGCTGCCCTGTTCTCGGAGTTCAGGAATCTCCCGAAATCCGCTTTGAAGCCATTGAATGTGACGCTCCTCTTGCGATGAAGCCTCACCTCAAGGTATCACTTGAGCTTGCCGGAAACAGCGGTACCGCATGGTATGAATACATAATCTTCCCGAATATCCCGTTCATATACAGCCAAATAAGCATAGAAAAGAAGGGCGAGCTCGAGCTTGGTCTTTCACAATCCGATTTCAAGCAGAGTACAGGTGTCGAAACCGGTGCAGATAAGGTTTCTCAAAATGACATAATTTGCGATTCCAATACCCTCGACTGCATTCCGCTCCGCTTTTCTCACCTCGAGGTTGAATCCTTCAACCTCTATGACAAAACCGATAACAACGATATGCTCGTTGAGCGTTCTACCTTCCCCATCTACAAGAGAGGCGTGACCGAACGCGAGGGCAATATCTTCAAAATCAACGATTACGCAACCGAAAACACGCTGATGATAATAAAGCATTCGCCTACTCACAGCTCTGAGCTTAACAGAAGCGGCAAGGATATCGTATTCCCGAACGCGGCATACGCGCTCCTCAGAGGAACAGGCGTTGACTTCAACGACATTCCCGAGGGCAAGGTTCCCTATTATGCATCGGCTATCGGCGTTTCGAAGACAGCTGATATCTCCGATGAATATTGGCGTTACAGCACAGCATTCTCAACCGGCGATGACCGCGGTGCACTCTTTATCATGTCAAACACCTGGGGCGACCGCAGTCAGGATATGGCTATCTCCGAGGAATTTATCATGAAGGAGCTCGACCGTGCGAAGGAGCTCGGCGTTGACATTCTCCAGATCGACGACGGTTGGATGTCCGGTATCACCGCTAACTCCCTCCGCAAAAAAGGCGGTGCATGGGGTAACTACTACGCATACGACAGCAATTTCTGGGACGTTGACCCCGAGCGTTTCCCGAACGACCTCTATCCTGTTATCAACAAGGCAAAGGAATACGGCATCGAGATCGGTCTTTGGTTTGGTCCCGACTCGTCAAACGATTTCGCGAATGTCGAAAAGGACATCGAGATTCTTATGGATCTGTACAAGAAGTACGGTGTCAGATACTTCAAGTTTGACGGTGTGGGCATCAGCTCCAAAAAAGGCGAAATGGGCTTCATCTACATGATGAAGAAGCTGACCGAGCTTACAAACGGCGATATGCGATTCAATCTCGACGTAACCGCAGGCGACCGTTTCGGATACCTCTATCACACGCAGTACGGCACTCTGTTCGTAGAAAACAGATACACCGACTGGGGCAACTACTTCCCGCACAACACATTCAAGAACCTGTGGCATCTTGCGTCCATTGTTCCTACAAGACGTCTTCAGATGGAGCTTCTCAACAACAAGCGCAATATTGACAAGTATTTTGATCTTAAGTATGCGCCCTCGCAATATGGCATGGACTACATCTTTGCAGTCACAATGCCCGCGAATCCGCTTGTCTGGATGGAAATGACTCACCTTGAAGATGCCGATGTAAAGGTTCTTTCAAGAATTACCGATGCATACAAGCCGTTCAAGGCAGAGCTTTTTAGCTCACAGGTAATTCCGATAGGCGATGCTCCGAGCGGAAAGAGCTTCTCAGGGTATCTTTGCAGAAGTGAGGACAAAAAATCAGGACACATCATCCTTTTCCGCGAAACCACCGAGGCAGATACTTACACCTTCAAGCTTCCGCTTGACATCAGTAGTGCCGAAATTGAGGTGATTTACGACAGCGCATCCGCAGAGATCTCCAAAACTGCCGACGGCGTTACCGTAAAATTCTCAGAACCAAGATCTTTCGTTTGGGCAAAGGTAAAATAAAAATCAGGAGCTGCTGCATTAAGTGCAACAGCTCCTTTTCTTATTTACTTTCGTAATATTACAACTGCATCCATGCCTCGTCCTGCTCCGCGGTCAACAAATGATATCAGATCGCCTTCAAGCTTAACATTCGTCTTTGAATATTCACCGCTTGTAGGCTCAAACATCTCGACCTCGGCAGGCACAAAGCCCAAAGCCTCGAGATTCAGCCTTGTGGGAAGTCCGAACGGACAGTATATATACGCGCTGTCAGCTCCAACCATCGCCGCAGTGTAGTTTGCATCGTGTGCATTGCCAATGACCGCATCCTCGCACGGAACATGAGCTGTGAGGTCATTTCGGGAGATAAAATCGGCAAAATATCTTATCTCACATGCCGCAGGGCGATTGAGTGCGGTTTTCCAGACGTTCGGGAAATATGAGCCCGGGCAGTCGCAAAAGCCCCAAACGCTGTGATGACCGTAAGTATTGCCTGCGCTTCCGGCAAAAAGATTACGATACATTGTAACGCGAACATCGCACGCGTCAAAATAGCCCCTTCGAGGGTCAAAGCTTTTCGGATGGTCCTCGTAGCATTGCTCGCCGTCCATAGTCGGGCGCGTCGGCTTCATATTATAATCCTTTGCGATGAGCTCGTAGCTTGTCGGAGTACACGGCTCATTATGCCCCGACTGCATCATGTTGAAATCGAGCCATGAGCGGTCGTTTAAATAGTGCGAGGAGGAAACGCATTGGTCGGGATGAAATGTAATCAGGAATTTGCCATTGTCGCCCTCTCTGAGGCCTCGCGCCATCTCATCAATTATCGCGTAATGCCTGTCCTCATCAAGCGCGCGGTCGCCGCCGAGGATCCAAATTATATTGTCGTGGTGCCTGAGCATCTCAGCAAGCCATTTGCCATATACATATGCGTTTTCGGGAGTAAATATCTCGGGGCCCTTTCCGGTCTTAATGTTGAATTTATCTCCCCATGATGGGAGAACACCGACATACAGACCAAGCTCCTCAGCAATTTTTATTATCGCTTCAACATGGGAAAAGTAGCTGTAATCGCCACCAAGGTCGGGAAGCGTGGGAGAGTATTGTCCGTCTGCATCCGTCTTAAGTGGGAGCCGACCATATACATTCGGCACGCGAAGCCCATCTGCCTCGGATAGAATTACCGCCTGAACAAGGTTAAAGCCTTGTGATTTTCTTGTTTTGAGATAAAGCGTGGCATCTTCAATGCTCGTTCTGTGAAACAAGCCCCATGCAGTATCGCCTATCAGATATACATTTTCTCCCGCCGATGTGACAAATCGACGCTTATCCTCAGAAATTTGAAGTGTTTTCATAACAAAAATACCTATTCCCTTTGCAGAAATTTTCTCTCACTGTTTTGGTGTGAATTTTTTCTTTCTGTAATTAGAATAGCATTTTACGCAAAGGATGTCAAGCGATTTTTTGAAAAAATTATGTGGTTTTGTTTCCTGAGTTTACAAAAAAGAAAGAACACCATATTTACTTATTAATATTTATTTGCTATAATGAATCCAAGATTGGTGTTCTGTGTGAAAATAGTTTTTATAGGCATCTTTTGATGATGGAAAGCGGTGCGAAAATGTCGAGCGACTTAAATAAAGCCAATCGTTTGACGAAGGCTGTGCTTCTAAAGGATAATCCTATATATCAGAATGTTTGTGCTTGTCATGACATCTACTCCCCCGAGCTTGCATCGGAAAGACTGAAGACTCACGACATTTTCGAGATAAGCATAGTTACTTCGGGAAGCGGCATCCATTGTATTCAAAATCAGGCGATCCCTTGCAGCGAAGGCGATATCTACATAGTAAGCGGCGATATCCCTCATATGTACTTTTTGTCAGAGGACGGCGGTGAACTTGTTGTTCGTCACCTGTACTTTGATATCAAGGACTGGTTTGACGGTGATATAGTTTATTCAGGAAGTGTTCGCTATTGCTACGGGGTATTTTCGGACAACGCCCTGACAGCATATGCTATGCTGACCTCGCAGACACTTGCTGAAATCAACAGCCTTTGCCATGAAATCGAAAAAGAGCTCGATGAGAGAAAAATTGAGTGGAACGAAGCTGTCAGAGCGCATCTTTCGATGATACTCATTAAGCTCGGCCGATATGTTAAAGGAGCAATTAAAAACGAGCCTTCACCCAATCACAAGGAATGGTCAATAGTTTCAACCGCAATGAACACTGTAATGGACCATTTCGCGGAATGCGAGCTGACGCTTGAATCGATCGCCGAGAGCATGTTTATCAGCAAATCGCATCTCAGCAGACTTTTCAAACGCCTGACAGGCAGGTCATTCACGGATTATCTTCGCGGTATACGGCTTGAGCACGCCTGCCATCTTTTGGAGGATACTGACCTTAACATCGAGGAAATCGTTAAGCAATGCGGGCTTCGCGATATTCCCTCATTCTATCGTTCGTTCGGCGAAAAAATGAATATGACGCCGAACTGCTACCGCAAAACACAAAAATCGAAATCCAAAAATATTTTTTATAAAGGAGAAACAACAATGAGCATTTTAACCGAAATTTCCGAGAATCTTCAGAAGGGTAAAGCTAAGATCGTTAAAGAGCTTGTACAGCAGGCACTTGACGAGGGCGTAAAGGCTTCTGACATTCTTAACGATGGCCTTCTCGCAGGTATGGGCGTAATCGGCGAAAAGTTTAAAAACAACGAAGTTTATGTTCCTGAAGTTCTCGTTGCAGCAAGAGCTATGAACATGGGTACTCAGGTACTTAAGCCCCACCTCGCTGAGAGCGGTGTTGAGGCTGCAGGTAAGGTTTGCATCGGTACTGTACAGGGCGACCTCCACGATATCGGTAAGAACCTTGTTAAGATGATGATGGAAGGTAAGGGTCTTGAGGTTGTTGACCTCGGAACTGACGTTTCCGCTGAAGCTTTTGTTAATACCGCTATTGAGCAGAACTGCCAGATCATCTGCTGCTCCGCACTTCTCACCACAACCATGGGCGTTATGGAAGAGGTTGTTAAGCTTGCAACCGAGAAGGGCATCCGCGACAAGGTTAAGATCATGATCGGCGGCGCTCCCACAACAACCGAGTTCTGCCAGAAGATCGGTGCTGACTGCTACACTGCTGACGCTGCAAGTGCTGCTGACGCTGCTATTGCTCTCTGCAAGGCATAATTTCTCTATAATTTAATTAAAGGAATACTAACTGATGAAACGTAACATGAGACAGTGGATAGCCGAGCTTCGCGAGTCGAAGAAGGCGCTTCCCGTTCTTTCCTTCCCCTGCGTAAGCCTCCTCGGCATCACCGTTAGCGAGCTCATCTCGAGCAGCGACCGTCAGGCAGAGGGTATGCGCATGGTTGCCGAAAAGGTTGATTCTGCTGCATCCGTTAGCCTTATGGACCTTTCTGTTGAAGCTGAGTGCTTCGGTGCTACTCCGCGTTTTTCTGACAGCGAGGTTCCCACTATCGTCGGCAGACTTATTCACGACGAGGATGAGGCCAAGGCACTTGAGGTTCCCAAGGTCGGTGCGTGCCGTTCAGGTCTGTATGTTGACGCCATTCGCAAGGCTGTAAAACTCATCGAGGATCGCCCTGTTCTTGCAGGTATCATCGGTCCCTTCTCCCTCGCAGCAAGACTTCTTGATGTATCTGAAATTATGATGGATTGCTATGATGAACCGGATATGGTACATATCGTTCTCGAAAAAGCTACCGAATTCCTCATCGAATACGCCAAGGCGTACAAGGAAGCAGGTGCTAACGGCATCGTTATGGCTGAACCGGTTGCGGGACTTCTCTCCCCTGCTCTTGAGGCTGAATTCTCTGCTCCTTATGTAAAGAAGATAGTTGACGCTGTTCAGGACGATGAGTTCGTTCTCATCTACCACAACTGCGGCGACAATACACCTTTAATGGTTGACTCCATTCTTTCGACAGGCTCTGCTGCTTATCACTTCGGTAACGCTATCAATATGCGTGAGATGATGGAAAAGCTTCCGTCCGATGTCGTTGCTATGGGTAATGTAGACCCCGCAGGTGTTCTTCGCATGGGCAACCCCGAAACTGTACGAAAGGCTACCCTCGATGTTATGGGCGATTGCTGCAAGTTTGATAACTTCGTTATCTCCTCAGGCTGCGACATTCCTCCTATGACTCCGTGGGAGAATATTGACGCGTTCTTTAGCGCAGTAAACGAGTATTATGGAAAATAAAGAAATTTTCGATAAGCTTTGCGCCAAGGCTATTGAGCTCGGCGCATCCAATGTAGGTATTGTTGATGTTGACAAGATTGAAACAGACGCGGTTTTCCGTGAAATGTGCGCATCCAACGCTTGCGGAGTTTACGGCAAATGCTGGACTTGTCCTCCTGATATAGGTGATATTCATGAGCTTATGGCAAAGGTGAAATCCTTTGATTATGCGCTTGTTTATCAGACTATAAGCGACCTTGAAGACAGCTACGACTTTGAGGGCATGATGGAGGCAGGCAGCCGCCATAACAAGCTTGACTGTGCTCTCAGGGAAAGCGTCAGAGCGATGGAGCTTACCAAGGTGCTTCACCTCGGAGCAGGCGGATGCAGAGTTTGCGAGGTTTGCGCAAAGCGCACAAACGAGCCCTGCAGATTCCCGGAGCTTGCAATGTCTTCACTTGAAGCTCATGGCATAAACGTGTCTAAGCTTGCGGCTCTTGCCGGAATGAAGTACATCAACGGAACAGATACCGTAACCTACTTCGGCACGGTATTCTTCTCTGTGTAAAACAGAGAAGCGTAAAATACCATCTCGCATTACTATAAAGATATTCACGCCTCGGATGTATAATAATTCGGGGCGTGATTTAAGGCAGTACCACAAAATTCACGGCTGACGCCTTTATGGCGCATCTGGACTATCGGAATCATGCGGTACTGCCTTAAATTAAAAACAAATGGAGATTTTTTATGGAAAACAACCATAAAACAGCTTTAGTAACCGTCAACGGCAATGCTGTGGAAGCCACGCTCGGAAGCAAGCTTTCCTCGGTGCTTGAAATAGCTATGCCATGCGGCGGTCATGGAAAATGCGGAAAATGCAAGGTAATCGCAAGCGGTCACCTTTCCGAAATCAGCGATAGTGAGCGCAAATATCTGACAGCAGATGAGCTTGCAAAGGGTGTCAGACTCGCTTGCTCTGCTTATATCGAGGGCGACTGCACAGTTTCAACCGATACCAAGGCAGTGCACAGTCAGATTGTAACCGACGGTCACATGCCGCTCATTTCTCTCAAACCGATTTTCGCAAAATACGGCGTGGCAATTGATATAGGCACGACGACGCTTGCCGCGCGCCTTTTCGATACAAACGCCAATGTGCTTTCACATGTGAGCCGGCTCAATCCGCAGTCGATTTGGGGAGCGGATGTCATTTCGCGTATTGAAGCGTCTATGCGCGGAGAATCCGAAAAAATGGCTCAGGTCATTTGCTCTGCACTTGATGAGCTTATCGTCGAGCTTGCAAGCAACGCCTTGATAGACGCGCAAGATGTTGACGGTATTGTAATAACCGGTAACACCTGCATGCTTTATCTGCTGACCAATACCTCCACTGAGCCTCTTTCGCACGCTCCGTTTGCGGCAAGCAGATTATTCGGCGAAACTCTTGGTGCATCTGAGGTAGGATTAAAATCCGTACCTTCACAGACAACAGTTTATCTTCCGTCCTGCATTTCAGCATTTGTCGGTGCAGATACAACCTGTGCGCTTCTCGCAACACAAACCTGCGAATCCGACGATACCAATCTGATGGTCGATATCGGAACCAACGGCGAAATGGGACTTTGGCATGACGGTAAGCTTTATGTATGCTCGACGGCGGCAGGCCCCGCATTCGAGGGAGTCGGAATATCTATGGGCATGGGTGGCTCAACGGGAGCAATCGACCGTGTTAAGGTTGTGAACGGAGAAATATCCGCACATGTTATCGGCGATACAGAGCCACGCGGAATATGCGGAAGCGGACTTGTTGACGCAGTTGCCGCCTTGTTAAAGCTTGAAATA
Source organism: Candidatus Flemingiibacterium sp. (assembly GCA_045579745.1). Taxonomy (GTDB): domain Bacteria; phylum Bacillota; class Clostridia; order Oscillospirales; family CAG-272; genus Flemingiibacterium. The sequence continues at coordinate 66,104 of JAZNMQ010000020.1, forward strand.
CTCGACGAATCTGGCTTTCTTGAGGACGACGAGGCAGTTATTGCCGCTCCGGTAGTGCTCGAGCAGCAGGATATTCGCATGGTTCAGCTTGCAAAAAGTGCGATCTGTGCGGGTATTAAGACTCTGCTCAAATCAGCCAAGCTCGATTCCGACAAAATCAAAGCAATGTATGTTGCAGGAGGCTTCGGAAGCTACCTTGATATGCACAGCGCAGGTGAGATAGGACTTATTCCGAGCGAGCTTGAGGAGCGCATCGATGTTGTCGGAAATGCGGCATTAAGCGGTGCGGCGATGCTTCTTTTAAACTCCGATTTGCGTAAACTCTGCGAGAAAATGGCGAGGGACGCAATCGTTTTGGAGCTTTCCTCAAATCCCGTATTTGCAGATGAATATATGACGGGCATGCTGTTTTAATTATATTTATTAATCGAAAAAGGGCTAAACACAGCCCTTTTTGTATTTTCATGCGAAGATTGTAAACAATTTGTTTAAATTTTCATACCGCACTTGATAAAATCGTTTCAAAAGAGTATAATTTAGGTACCTAATTAAGGAGGTTGATTACCATTCCTACAGATACTGAGCTTATGAGCCGTATGCGCAGATGCGGTCATCTACTTCACCACCACTATCCTATCAACATGTCGCAGAACAGGATCCTTTTAATTTTAAAGAACGAAGGGCCTATGAAGCAGCGCGAGCTGATGGAGCGTATGAATATCCAAGCCGGAAGCCTGAGCGAAATAATCGCAAAGGTCGAAGCAGGCGGTTTTTTAGAGCGTACAAGATGCGAGGGCGACCGCCGCAACTTTGAGCTGAGGCTCACAGATGCAGGTCGGGAGCGCGCGGAGATTTTTGAGCGAGAGCGCGACGAAATGGCACAAAAGCTCTTCTCGGTGCTCGACGACGCTCAAAAGGATGAGCTTTTTGAAACCCTCAACATACTGCTTGAAAAATGGCGCGGCGATTTATGGCATTGCCATGTCAACTCAGGTGAATCGCAGGACAATGCGGCGGACAGCAAAAAGGAGTCAGAATCAAACAATGCTTAGACGATTTCTAAACTACTATAAACCACACAAAAAAATACTCATTCTTGATATGATTGCATCGCTGATCGTTGCACTTGTGGGCATCGTTTATCCGATGGTCACGCGGACGATGCTGAACGAGCTCATACCAAACCGCGAGTACCGATTGATCGTAATTTTCGGCTTGTCGCTGCTCCTTTTGTATGTTATCAAGATGCTTCTCAACTATTTTATCCAATATTACGGCCATGTTATGGGCGTGCGAATGCAAGCGGAAATGCGCTCCGAGATGTTCGCTCACCTTGAAAAGCTTCCGTACAGCTTCTACGACAAAAACGAAACCGGTCAGATAATGTCAAGAATGACCAACGACCTTATGGAAATAAGCGAGCTTGCACACCATGGCCCCGAGAATATACTTATTTCGACGATCTCGGTCTTGACAGCATTTGTCTACCTCGCGACAATAAACATCTGGCTGACGCTGATAATTTTTGTATGCGTGCCGTTTTTGATTTTGATTGCCTATGTTTTAAACAAAAAGATGCGCGCCGCGTTCCTTGAAAGCCGTCAGTCGGTTGCTGAAATCAATGCAGCGCTCGAGTCAAGCATCTCCGGCATTCGTGTAACCAAGGCGTTTACCAACGCTGAGCGTGAGCAGGTTAAGTTCGAGGTAGGAAACTGCAAATTCATAGAAGCTCGCCGTAAAGCCTACAAGGCGATGGGACAGTTCCATTCGAGCACAGCATTTATTACCGATGTATTTAATGTCATAGTGTTAATAGCAGGCGGTCTGTTCCTATACAACGGTCAGATCCTGTTCGGCGATTACTCGGCATTTATTGTATCTGTCGGCATGTTCATTTCGCCGGTTATGACTCTTATTTATTTCGTTGAGCAATATCAAAACGGTGTTACCGGATTTGAACGTTTTATCGAAATAATTGACACCGAGCCGGAGCGCGACTCTGCGGATGCCGTAGATATGGGCAGCGCTGTCGGCGAAATCGAATTCAAGAACGTAACATATTCCTACAGCGACGACAACGATGTGCTTCACGATATCAGCCTGAAAATTGAACAGGGCAAAACCTTTGCGCTCGTCGGTCCTTCGGGCGGCGGAAAAACAACGATTTGCCATCTCATTCCGCATTTTTACGATATCGAATCGGGAGAAATTCTCATCGATGGCAAAAACATCAATTCGATAACACGCGAATCGCTTCGTAGGAACATCGGTATTGTTCAGCAGGATATCTATTTATTTAACGCGAGCATTCGCGAAAATATCCTCTATGGCAGACTTGATGCAACAGAGGAGGAGGTTGTTGAGGCGGCAAAACGCGCCAACATCCACGATTGGGTAATGACGCTTGAGGACGGCTATGAAACCGTCATAGGCGAGCGCGGAGTGCGGCTTTCGGGCGGTCAAAAGCAGCGTCTTTCGATTGCACGGGTATTTCTCAAAAATCCCGCAATACTCATTCTCGATGAAGCTACGAGCGCACTTGACAACACTACCGAAATAATGATTCAGCAAGCGCTTGATGAGCTATGCCAAGGCAGAACGACCATAGTTGTCGCGCACAGACTTTCAACCATCAAAAACGCTGATGAAATTGCCGTGATTTCCGACGGTAGAATCGTTGAGCAAGGCACTCACAACAAGCTTATCGAAAACGGAGGCATTTACGCCAAGCTTCACGCACAGCAGTTCAGAGAAAACGCATAAAGCAGGGGCTGTTGCAAGTTGAAAACTTGC
>JAZNMQ010000021.1:0-4754 GCA_045579745.1 Candidatus Flemingiibacterium sp.
GTCGGCAAAGCTTGACGTGTATAGTTCTCGTACATTGATATAACCTCACCCAAAATATTTTTGCATCAATGCTTTTTTTAGTGTTTCGAGTTTTTCAAGACTCTTTTGAATTTCAAATTTCGATTTGTCGGTCTGTTCGACGAAGGCAGCGAACTGATTTTGTAGGTCAATCGAGGGCATTATAAGGCGCATCGCCTTATAGCCGCCAACATTGAAATGTTGTTGTGCTGCACCACCTGTTTTTGCACGGATTTGATTCATACCGTGCGGCATATTCGTAAATGCTGCAAGGAATATCGAATTGACTTTTTTATTGTCAGGATGGGCAATAATAATGTCAACCGCATTATATCCGTCATACTTTTCAGTGGCAACGCAGGCTGTTCCGGGAGTGCCAGACCTAACTACGAGAACATCGTTTTTGCGAATAACAGACTTCTGATTTTTTTGGTGTCCTTCTTCTGTGAAATAGACCCAATCATTATCTTTCACTCGCATTTCACCAATGTTCAAAGAGCGAAATGCTGGAATGCCGTTATCCGTATAATACTGCGTCGGCTTAATTACCACACCCACGCATACTTCTGCTACATCGCCAACGGTGCAACAAGGCCATTTTTCAAGCTCGGTTTCTGTACCAAACATCTCGATAAATCGGGATTTGACAAGCTCGTCCAATTTTAAAAGTTGCTGTTTGCGGAAGGAGATCAAGATACTAACTTTATCAAGTTTTTCTGCAATTTTCTTTTGTTTTCCAATATCGGGCAAGTAAAACGGAAGTGCATCAAACACAGGCTTTGTTAAATGCTTCATTGTCGCACCGTGAGCTTCATTTGAAGCATTGCTCAAAATACACTCTACTTGGTGTACAAAGAAATTCTTGTCAACCTCCGCTTTATCAAATTGAACTTTGAAAATATGTTGATTTAGAACAGCTTTTTCACCAGTCCATACATATACACCAAGACTGGCTGACCATGAAATGAGTACATCCCCATAGTTTACTTCATATTTTGCGTCATATTTTCCATTATATCTGTTTGCTTGATATGAGTTTCCTGTTAAATCCTGAATACGAATAATTGGAACACCTTCGTTTGACCAATCTGTGGGTTTAAAGGCATATCCGTTTATGTAAGTAGCAATATCTCCGAGTCTTGCCATTATCCCACCTCCCTAATATAGGTCAAAAAAGCAATAATCAAAGCGGCCAAGCTGACAATACCCGAAAAAACAGCGATCGTATAGTTTCGGTCTTTTTCACGCTCGATCTCTCTGCCCGCTTTCCATAGAATTATTCCGTAAACGAATAAGAAAGCGACAAAAATGAGGAGAAACGCAATTCCAGTTATATTTGGAATCCAATTTTTCCAAGATACCCATTCGGCAATATTCGTCGCAAAATGAATGCCAAACCCCAAAACAAAGAGAGCAATCATTATGCACAAGGGAGACAGAATGCGAAAAACGATTGAGATCCAAAAGGAAAACGCCTGATTGATAAAGCTGAATTTATTGCGCTCTTGTTCTTTTGCTTCCTCTTCTGCTTTTTTAGCCTCAATTCGTTTTCTCTCCTTCTCCTCTTCGACCCGCAACATTGCTTCTGTCAAGGCATCGGTCAATTCATCCTTTCCTACCCCCTGCACGATGATCTGGATAGGACGCTCGTCCTGCTTGCGATTGCAGTTCTTAAAGAAATCAATCATCCAACATCCCCTCCAGCTCCTCCAGCCCCTTGCCGATCTCCATCTCCAACTCCCGAATCTCCGCCATGATTTCCGCGGTGGAGGCATACTCCACTGGCTTATATTCGGTCTTTTTGTACTTGTTGATCGAGAGGTCGTAGTCGTTGCCTACGATCTCGTCCTTAGGTACAAAGAAGGACTTTTCGGTACGTGCGCGGTTGTTTTCTGCTTCGAGGTTGTGGAAACGCGCGATGATATCGGGAATGTCGTTTTCTTTGACTTCGCTACGCTTATCGTCAAGGCTGAATCCGTCGGCTTGCATATCGTAGAACCAAACCTTATCGGTGCCGCCGTGGCCCGTCTTGGTGAAGATCAAAATCCCCGTGGACACCCCCGCGTAGGGCTTGAACACACCCGAGGGCATGGAGATCACGGCCTCCAGGCGGTTCTCCTCTACGATGGCTTGGCGGATGGCCTTGTGGGCCGTGGAGGAGCCGAACAACACGCCGTCGGGCACGATCACCGCGCACCGCCCGCCCACGCGGAGCATACGGAGCATCAGCGCGAGGAACAGAAGCTCGGTCTTCTTGGTCTTGCAGACCTTCAAAAGGTCTGCGGAGACGGTATCGTAGTCCAGACTGCCCTTGAACGGGGGATTTGCCAGAATCAGCGAATATTTATCTTTATCGGGGTTCTGATCGGACAAGCTATCACGGTACTCGATATAGGGATTGTCCACGCCGTGCGTCATCATGTTCATCGCGCCAATACGGAGCATGGTTCTGTCCATATCATATCCGTGGAACATGCCGTTCATGTAGTGGGCCTTCTTCTGGCGGTTGAAGAAGATCTCCTCCCGCTTTTTCTCCTTGAGGTAGTCTCCGGCCGCCACCAAAAAGCCCGACGTTCCGCAGGCGGGGTCGCAGATGATCTCGTCGGCGGAGGGGTCCATCAGCTCCACCATCATGCGGATGATGTGGCGAGGGGTGCGGAACTGACCGTTCAGACCCGACTGGGCGATCTTGGAGAGCAGATACTCATACACGTCGCCGCGGATGTCGGTGTCCTTGATCTGCGCCATCTGGGCGTAGATATCGTCCAGCGCGGAAACCACCTTGTCCAGCATCAGGGGCGTGGGGATCTTGAAAATGGCATCGTCCATATACTTGGAGTATGCGCTGTCCTTATCGTCATGAAGCCCCTTGATAAATGGGAATACCCATTCCTGAACAGTCGAGTACATCTTGCCTGCCGGGAAGTCGTGGAACACCGACCATTTTAGCTGATTGCCGTCGATTTCACGGTCACCAACCTTTACTTTTTCAGCGAAAATGCTCTTGTGGGGAAGTCCAAGCATGACCGCTTCTTTGGCGCGAAGATTATCGGTATCGTCAAGGTCGCGGATAAACATCAAGTACGTGACCTGCTCAATTACATCAAGGGGATTGACAAGTCCGCCTGCTGCAAACACATCCCAAAGTCCGTCAATTCTATTTTTAAGTTCGCCTGTAATCATTATCAATTCTCCTTATTGTGATTCCACGTATATGAGGTGTAACGACCGCCGCCGATTTTGAGGATTTCTCCGCTTGTTACCAACTCATTAAGTGCACGCTGTACAGTGACTTGGCTAATATCGGGGCATTTTTGCATGATTTCAGTCTTTGTTATTTTACCGAGTGTTTCTTTGATAATTTCTCTAATACGTTCGGGTTTGGACATATTACTTGTAGCGATGAGTTTTACTCTCGACGAGAACTCACGATATGCTGCAACTACCACTCCGAGCGTATACTGTACGAAGGGAATGTAGTCGTTTTTGTCATCGTGCCAGTAAGCAGAGCTGTTTTGCAGGGCTTCGTAGTAGGTGTCCTTCGTCTGCTCAATCAGCTTTTCGATACTGATATATTTGCCGACAATATAACCTGCGCGATACAAGAGCAGTAATGTGAGCAATCGGCTCATGCGGCCGTTTCCGTCATTGAAAGGGTGGATGCAGAGGAAATCCAATATAAACATTGGGATAATGAGAAGGGGATCGGCATCGCTCCCAGACAGTATTTCATCAAAAGCTTGGCAAATTGCGTCCATTGCTGCAGACGTTTCCCATGCAGGTACAGGAGTAAAGCGAACGTGTTGATTGCCTTCGCTATCTTCCTCGGCGATAACATTATCGGCCCCTTTGTATACTCCGCCACTTGTTTTTCCACTGAATTTATATAAGTCGCGGTGTAATTGTAAAATAATTGACGGCTTTACGGGGATGAAATTATGGCTTTCATGAATTGTTGAAAGCACGTCACGGTATCCTGCAATCTCTTGCTCATTTCTTGTGCGAGGAGTTGTCTTGTTAGAAACAAGACTTTTGAGTCGCTCATCTGAGGTGTAGATACCTTCGATTTTATTTGATGCCTCTGTACTCTGTATTTTTGCAATCTCAACGAGCTGTGTCAGAGTATCGGCTTTAGCTTCTATAAAGAGGGTTTGTTCGCCCTTGTACTCATGAATCTGTGTCAATAAGGAGACCACTTCGGGAGTCAGCAATTTTTGCCATTTGTTTTTGTAATTGTAATTACGCATATAAACCTCGCATTACATTATTTTTATCTATGATATAGTATATCACCAATTCCGTCGTTTGTCAAGTGTAATTTGCTCATTTTTGCGAAAATGATTAAATTGAAATTCGAAAAGTTATATTAAAACCTCTTGAAAGACTATCCGTTCCGAGTTATAATGTAAACGATGAATCGGTGCTATATTGACGGAGCCGTTATCTTTGATTACAGTGTCGTAATTTTTGACTGGCGCTGGTGGTTCGGTTTACATATCTCGACTCCCGAAAAATATGCGTAATTCGCATTTTGGACTATCCAGAAATATGCATTATTTTGATTTTGAAGTATCCTAAAATATGCATAGGCCTTACAGAGGGGAAGCATCTCGTCAAAATTATTGTTCGCCTTATATACCGAAACCCACTTGAAGATTTTCCGATTCTATGCTATAATATCAGCAGAAAAGCATGTGGCTGTCCTGACACACAGCCACAACATCCACACAAACGGG
>JAZNMQ010000022.1:0-39571 GCA_045579745.1 Candidatus Flemingiibacterium sp.
AATTGAATCCATCAAAAACAATCTGACAGAAGGAGAGTCGAAAATGTTTAATATTATTGTCAGAGCAACCGACGAGATGCGCGTTGCTTATATCCGAAAGAATTATTTATCCAAATCCGATGCTTTTGACGATATTGAAAAAATCAAAAGCAGTCTGCCAAAAACGATTCTTGGTAAAAGAAAAATCATTATCAATTACGAAACCGAGTACAGAGAAGCCGATTTCGACCTTGCCACATGCATGGAGATTATAGGCAAGCTTCCGCCTTCCTGCGAATATAAAGAAAAGATGATCTCCCTCGGTGCGAATGTTGCTTCTTTGATTTGTAAGGCTGATGAGCTTGACGCTGCCTATAAAGCAATGATCAAACATCTTGATGATACAATTTACAAAGTCTGCGGTGCATATTATGAAATCTATCACGATGATGGAACGGTAGAATTAAAAGTGCCAGTGTGCGAACGTACAAAGCAGAGCCTTTATGTTAATAGCGAAGTTATTTCTTTCGTTGATGATCCCGAAGTGTGCGGGAAATGGAAGATGATCGATATTCTCCCAACTCGCGAACATTTTATTTATGGAAAACCCAAATGCAATCACTTAGCTTGGTTAGATGAGCTATATTTCATTGATGGAGGCAAGTCGTATTGGGCAGTCGGTGGCTGGACAAAGGGACAACTTTTCACATATTCATCGAAGCCAAACTCTATTTACGTCAATAAATATACAATAGAAAGCGATGAGAATCACAAGCTCTTGTTTCTTGAAATGTATGATTATTGTGATGGAGGCGGCGAAGGCTTGTTTAACAATCCGGAAATATGGGTGTACGAACAAATAGAAAATAAACATTATGCCTCTCAAGAAGATTTTAGAAGATGTGATAATATCGATTATCCTTTTATAAATGATGAGAATGTTCTCGGAGTTTGGAAAGTGCGGGATTTTCTAATCAATCGAGAAGATTTTGATATTAACAAACAGAATTGGTCGGAAGATGATTTGTTCGTTTTATCGGTAGAATTCAGAAATAACGGAGTATACGTATTAACCACTAAAGAACAGACAAGCGTTTTTACGTCCGCATGGACAAAGGGACTTGTTTTGTACAAACAAGAAAAGATTGCATCCTCATATGAGATTGTAACAATCGACGGTAAGGATTATTTGTTTAAAGAATGGAAAACCGGAGATTACTCATTTGGCGGCGGCAGATCGTATTGGTACGTATTTACACGAGAATAAACAAATTCAGCCTCGGCAAGGAAACTCCCTGCCGAGGCTGAATTTATGTTAAAGTGTCCTTTAGCACCCGAGGCGAAAAGACGCCTCGATTTTTATATATCATAATCTCAGTCTAATGAGAATTCAGCTCACAGAAGCAATTCATCAAGCTTGATTATATCTCCTGCGCCCATGACGATAAGCATGTCACCATCGCGAAGCTCGCTTCGCAGATAGTGCGCTATCTCCTCAAACGACTCAAGATACACCGCTCCATCAATTCTGTCGGCAAGCGCCTTTGAGGATACGCCAAAAACATTTTCCTCTCGCGCAGCATAGATATCCGCAAGGATCAGCTTGACGCCGTCAAAGGAATCTGCAAATTCTTCAAATAGCTCATGCGTACGCGAATAAGTATGCGGCTGAAACACAACGAACACACGCTTATAGTCACATTTAAGTGCGCCCGAAACGGTCGCCTTTATTTCCGTCGGATGATGCGCGTAATCGTCAAACAGCGGGACTGTCGCATCAATCCCCCTTACATTTCCGCGAAGCTCCATACGGCGTTTTGCTCCCCTGAAGCTTGCAATGCCTCGAGCAATAGCCTCGCTCGGAACTCCGCTGATATCAGCCACAGCGGCTGTCGCAAGAGCGTTTAATATATTATGCTGTCCCGTGACCGAAAGCTTCACATGCGTGAAGTATTCGCCCTTTTTAATAATATCAAATTCCGCACAGCCATGACTAAATATGATATTCGCAGGCGAATAATCCGCCTCCGAGCTCATTCCGAAGCTAACAAGCGCGCCTTTGTACCCTGCCGAAGCAAGCTTGACATTTTCATTATCGGCATTAACCACAGCATATCCATCCGACGCAATTTCAAGATACCGTCTGAATGAATCGATTATCTGCTCAATACTTTTAAAATAGTCGGGGTGGTCCATATCGATATTGAGAACGACTGCAATGTTCGGCGCAAACGAAAGAAATGAATCCTGATATTCGCACGCTTCCATTATGAAATTGTCCTTTGAGCCTATGCGGTATGCTCCGTCTATGGCATCAAGCTCCGCGCCCGATACGATCGTCGGGTCGAGATCTGCCGCAAGGAAAACCGATGAAATCATCGAAGTCGCTGTGCTTTTTCCGTGCATCCCCGCAACACCAATTCGATTTTTGTATCCGCTCATCAGCCATCCGAGAAAATCCGCGCGGTAAACGCAGAACTTCTCTCCTCTCAAATCTGCATCAAGCGCTGCCGCAAGCTCAATATTATCCTTTGAAATCGCAGCTGTGTACACAATTACATCGTATCCATCAAGGTGACTGTCGAAAAGCTCATAATACACTTTTGCTCCGTCCGCTTCAAGCTTTCTGGTCAGCTTGGATGCTACTCTGTCGTAACCTCCCACCTTACAGCCTGCCGAAAGTGCTATATGTGCAAGAGAAGACATGCTAATGCCTCCGATACCGATAAAGTAAACCGAACGCTTGACCTTGAATATTTCATCAAGCTCGTTTTTGGTGTATGTTGTATACATATCTATCCCCCCATAGTAATTGATATTCGAGCCAGCATTATGCTCGCCGTAGCTGAATGTGTATTATAAACCATATTTACAGTATATCACAATCTGTCAGAATATAAAAGTATATTGCGCAAATTCATTTTAAATTCATTTATGTATTAATTTTCGATTTTCAATTCACAAAACATATTAACACGCTTCATAAAATACTTTCTTTAAGGTCTAATTATTTTCACAAATTAAGTGTATAATTTTCATTTTTCAAATGTATAATAAAAACAAGGGGTTTATCAAGGGTTTTACAATAAACCAAGCCGCTGTACCTTATAGCACGAAGCTCAGAAATTGTTCACCGAAAAAATGGAGGATTATCATGGTTATCTCAGATATTAAAGTAAGAAAGTTTTTTGATGAAGGGCCTATGAAGGCAATCGTATCCGTAACCTTTGACGGTCAGCTTGCTGTTCATGATATAAAAGTCATTAACGCCAGGGATAAGTACTTCATTGTAATGCCCAGTCGCAAGAACCCCGACAATACTTATCGCGACATTGTCCATCCAATTAATGCGCAGTTCAGAGCTACCCTTGAAGCGGCAGTTATCGACACCTTTAACAAAGAGCTCAGCCAGGCAGAGCAAGCAGATGTAAGCCCCGAAGCCGCAGAATAAACTCATCAATTAACGCCTTAATCAAAAGCCCGCTTTTAGTGGGCTTTTTTTAAGTCAAGAGAACCACCGATAATATCGGTGGTTCTGTAGCTGTTATTATTTTTTCGGCAGATGATTCAGCGGATCGTCTGTGACATTATCAATTCGAACCTCGAAATGAAGATGCGAGCCGTAGGACACTCCCGTATTTCCCATTTTTCCGATGTGTTGACCTTGATAAACCTCATCTCCAATGGAAACAAGAATTTTGTTAAGATGCGCGTATACCGTTTCATATCCGTTGGCATGACGAATGCGAATGCTGTTGCCGTACGAGGGTGTATATCCTGCCCATACGACCTCTCCGCCATCCGACGCATATATTGGTGAATTAATCTCATCGGGCAAATCGATTCCAAGGTGGAATTCGGTAACGCCGTACGCCGTTCTCCAGCCATAGCCCGATGAAATACCGCGAGGTGTCGCACAAGGCCAGATAAATGTTCCTGTAGGAACAGCTTCGGGAATTATTTTAGCTCCGACCTTTACAACTCTCGAGCGTGCTTCAACAATAACTCTCTCGCTGATAGCTTTACGTTCGACAAGGTTTCCCTCTCCGTCGTAGCTGAGCTCATAATTTACAATTTTCATTCCGTTTGCGCCACTTGTAAGCTCAACATCCGTGCCGACAAATGTATTGAAATCTTCAATATACTCTGTTTCAAACGGAATTACTTCATTTTCCGAAACTGTTTTGATGAAGTTATAATCAAGCGTCAAGCTGTTTGACGACTCCGAATCGGATACCATTGACCTGTTCAGTCCATAATCTATATCAGGATCGTACAGTACAGCATCATCCGCAACCGCAGGAGCGGCAGAAGTAAACGCCGCAACACGCACAATCGTCGGCATATCATCTGTTTCGGGAGCAACCTCCTGCTCATCCGAAACTTTATCGACGATAGGATTCAGAATGTGATCTATCTCATCGATAGATTTCAGCATACTATTTTGGCAAAGCTGTTTTTCAATTTTAAGCTCGTTTTGTATTCTTACCAGGCTGAACCTTCCGTCGCCCGACTCAAGAAGCTCATCTTTTATATCGGCGATAAGAGCATTCAGCTCTTCGCGATTCTCGTTTGCAGCCGCCTGCTTTCCGTCGACATACAGCATATACGCCATAGTATAATCTTCCTCAACGCAGCTCCAAAGAAAGTCGTAGCAGTCGTCATACGTCAGAAACTCAGGATCCTTTGCCAATTTGAAATCATATGTAATTTTAAAATCTCCATTGTACGGAGCATCTGCCATTTCGCAGATATCGTCCTTCACTGCGATCTTCGCGTGAGCAAATGTGCTTCCGGATTGAACATATCCTACGCTCGTTCCATTAACGCTTGCATTAACCACAAGCTCGTATGAAAGCACACCGGATATATAAAACGCTACCGCAAATCCCATCATGAGAGGAAGCAGAATATTCATAAGCTTACCGACAAGCCCTGATTTTGAGCTTGCTTTTTTGCTTGACTGCATATTTAGCATCTCCTTAGATAATCATTAATAGCCACTTAAACCAACAAACAAAATAACCTTCGGCTATGTCTAAAATCGGATATACAACGGTGTTAAACGCCGCAGAATTAGACACTCGATAATAAACCATTTTCTATTATACCCGATATTTAGCAAGAAATCAAGCATTATTTAAATTTTTGTGAATATTGAACAGTATTATTTTCGAATTACATATTGAATGAATGTGCAAAGTGTGCTATAATTATTTAAAAACTTCATATATTAAAGCGAGGTATTTATAAATGGCAGAGCTTAGATGGAACCCCATGATTAAAGACTGGGTCATGATTGCATCCAACCGTCAGAACCGCCCCCAGATGCCCAAGGATTGGTGCCCCTTTTGCCCGGGCTCGGGAAAGGTGCCGGACAACTACGATGTTTTCGCATACGACAACGACTTCCCCGCACTCACGCAAAATCCGCCTGAACCCGATGATGTGGCAACCGATTTCTACAAGGTTAAGCCCTCTCACGGCAAATGCGAGGTAATTCTTTTCTCCCCTGACCATCACGGAACACTTAAGGAATTATCCGATGAGCACATGAAAAAGCTGGTTGACCTCTGGTGCACCCGCTTCGATGCAATGAAGGCTGATCCAAAGATTAAATACATATTTATTTTTGAAAACCGCGGTGATGTTGTCGGAGTTACAATGCCTCACCCTCACGGTCAGATGTACGGCTATTCCGTGCTTCCGAAAAAAATCGAGCTTGAGCTTGATGCCGCCAAGGAGCATTACGAGGAGCATGACGAGTGCATTTTCTGCCGAATGAACAAGGAAGAAACCGAGTGCGGTCTTCGTATCATTCACGAAAACGAGGATTTTGTCGCTTACATTCCGTTCTTTGCCGATTACGCATACGGCGTTTATATCGTATCAAAATCGCATAAGGCTACTATAGCAGATTTCAACGAGAGCGAAAAAATCAATCTCGGCAAGATCATGCGCGATGTCACAGGCATGTACGACAACCTGTTCGACTTCAACTTCCCATACATGATGTGCATGCACAACGCTCCCGTAAACAACGATGACGAGAAATACAAAAACCTTGAGGATTTCTACCATTTCCATATCGAAATATATCCGCCTCTCCGCGCCGCAGACAAGCAGCAGTTCCAGGCATCCAGCGAAACGGGTGTTTGGGCGCATTGCAATCCTACCGCTCCCGAAGAAAAGGCGGCTGAAATGCGCGAGGCTCTTGCCAGATTTCTTGCAAAGAAGGACAGCAAATAATTCTGCTCCTCTAAACCGTAATGATTATTGAAGGTGTGTCATGCCAAAAAAGTACAGCATCCTGATGCTTCTTGACGCATTTAACGGCGAGTGTACCGAGCTCAAGGAATTTGATCATGTTATAGAAGCACCGTTCTTTTTGAACGAGCACGAGCTTCTTTACAATTCAAACGGGCGAATATTCAGATTTGATTTGAATACTTCCTCGATCTTTGAGGTCCACACGGGATGTTGCTGTAGCTGCAACAACGATCATGTGCTCTCGCCCGACAAAAAGCTGCTCGCCGTATCTAACAACGACGACGGAATCGGCTCAAGAATTTATATTGTTCATCTTGACAACAGCGTTCCGCCGCGACTTGTCACTCCGCTCGCACCGAGCTATTTGCACGGTTGGAGTCCCTACGGCTCCACGCTTGCATACTGCGCGTCGAGAAACGGCGATTATGATGTTTACACAATTTCGGCTCATGGCGATTCTGAGGCTGAAACGCGTCTTACCGATGCGCCCGGGCTTGACGACGGGCCCGAGTATTCACCTGATGGAAAGTACATCTATTTCAATTCAGTCAGGGACGGATTTATGGACTGCTTCAGAATGAATGCAGATGGAACGAATCAGATACGCTTGACAAACAACGGGCGCAACAATTGGTTCCCTCATATCTCTCCCGATAATCAAACGATTGCATACATCTCATACGACCCCAAGGAGGTTGCAGCAGGCAACCATCCCGCTGACAAAAACGTTGAGATAAGACGAATGGATCCTGACGGGGGCAATGACAAAACGCTTCTTGCATTTTTCGGAGGTCAAGGCTCGCTGAATGTCAACTCCTGGATGCCGGACAGCCGTCATCTTGCGTTTGTAAAATACGAATACAGATAGTCAAAAAGTGTTGCCATTTGACTTCTTCTCATAAAGAGGATTACAAATTGTAGGAACCGGCGTCCTCGACGGTCCGTGATGCACGAATTTCGGCAGAGATATTGTTTTCTCTGCCGATTTGTGATATAATGAGGCTAACGGAAAGCTTCCCTTCGGGGCGATAGCGGTGGAAGGAGCCTGCGCGACTTTGACTTTAAACCGACTTCATTGTAACGCACTCTCCCTCAGTCGCCTACGGCGACAGCTCCCTCCCGGAGGGAGCCTTTGGATGCATGCCACTTTAGGGGGTTATAAGCTTTACACAAAGCCGTTGTAATACGAAGGCGAAACTGTCGACAAAGAGGTGCTTCGATGAAATATTTTATTCAAAACGATCAGAGGATTGGCAGCTGTTATCATGAATTTTATAAGGGTGAATGGGACGAACACACCTTTTGGAAAAACGATTCGATACTCTTGCATGACGATGTTATGTCAGACGGATTTGTTGAAGCTATTATTGAAGTGGTTCCAACGTACGACCCGTTTGGAGTGACAGAGATTTCAGTTTTACAATGGCAGGAAATTGGGAAAAAAGTGTTGGAAAAAGACATAGCGTCGCAAGAACAATACAAAGAGGCTGATGTTTGGCTTGAGGGTGTTTTTCAAAAGTACAAATGCTTTACCATTCTCGGCATATAACTGAATAGAATCAAACCCCGACAGACTTTTTTCAATCTGTCGGGGTTAATTATTTGTTTACTGCGGAGCAAGTCCACGCCCTATGCGTAAGCATCCTTATGAGAAGCCACATTTATCGACAGCTCCTTTTCAATTAATTTGAATATTTTGCCAGAATCATATCGACTTTATCGCCTAAGTCATGTACTGTGAGCGGCGAGGCATTCCAAAGGCTTTCATTTGCGGTGTCCTCTCGCTCAGTCAAACGCTCAAACAGCACTACATCTCGCCATACGCCTTTTTTGAAGCCTGCAAGATGCTCTCTGCCCGATTCACAAAAGCCCATCGAGGTATGCAGTGCGAAGCTCGGCGGATTAGGATTCGTGACCACACCGTAGAGGTTTTTGTAGCCCATTTCGGTGAGAAGCTCTATCAGCGCACCGTACATACGCTTTCCAAGTCCCTTTGAACGGTGAGTTGTATCAATATACACCGACAATTCTGCGCAAAATCGGTAACCGAATCGAGCCTTATACCGATGCGCATAGGCATAGCCAACCGGTTTGCCGTCACATTCGCACACTATATACGGAAACTCCGATGAATACTCGCAGATTCGCCCGGCAAACTCCTCAACCGACGGCACCTCGTATTCGAGCGTAATCGAGGTTTCCTCAACATAAGGGCGGTATATCTCGACCAGCGCTTGTGCATCGGATACGGTTGCGAGTCTGAGTTTAACGCTCATCTCTACTCCTGCGACGATTATTTTTCGCAGTACATTTCAAGATACTGCTCCATGCGCTCACGAACCTCGTCGTTAAGCGGAACAGCTCCGTCAATTTCGCGATTGTGCATGTGGTCGATAATTTCACGAACAGTCACAATAGGATGAACCTTGATTCCGAACTCAGCGCCGATTTCCTTTATTGCGGTAGTTCCCGACTGTCCGCGCTCCATGCGGTCAACAGAGATTATCATATGCTCAACCTTGACATCAGCCGCAGCCATAAGCTGAGGGAGTGTTTCACGAACAGCGGTTCCTGCGGTAATGACATCCTCGATAATTACAACACGGTCGCCGTCAGAAAGCTTTGCACCGACCATATTGCCGCCTTCGCCGTGATCCTTGGCTTCCTTGCGGTTGAAGCAGTATGGCTTGTCGATACCGTATTCACTAAACAGCGAGCATGCGGTTACAGTCGCAAGCGGAATGCCTTTATATGCAGGGCCAAAGAGAACGTCGAAATCCTCACCAACATTGTTCTTTAAGCACTCAGCATAATATTTGCCGAGCTTTGCCATCTGTGCACCGGTCTTGTAGTTTCCGGTATTGACAAAATATGGCGACTTTCTGCCGCTCTTGGTTGTAAAATCTCCGAAGCGAAGCACGCCGCTTCTTACCATAAATTCAATAAATTCGGTTTTGTAGCTCATTTTTACTCTCCTGAATATTTTATATTTTGATAAGAATAGTATATCACTAATCCTCGATATTGTAAAGTCAAATTAGAATAATTCCTTTACAAAATCGCAAATGTGTGTTAAAATGTGGGGGAACGGATAACAATTCGCAGCTTGGAGAAATGATTATGACAAACGAAGCTATAAGGCATTATGATTTACTGATAGATGAGGGGCATGATTTCGTTTCGGATCCGCCGTTACTTCTTGAATACATGAATAAATGGGATGGGCAAATCTTCATTGACAAGCTTAATATTTCTGATAGTATGAGCGTGTTGGAAATCGGTGTCGGAACGGGACGGCTTGCCGTAAAAGCTGCTCCGTTATGCAAACGATTCGTTGGCTTGGATTTTTCGCCTAAAACAGTCGAACGCGCGCGCACCAATCTCAGTATGTTCAAAAACGTTTCTATAATTTGCAAGGATTTTCTCGATACCTCGTTTGACAGCGAATTTGATGTAATTTATTCCTCATTAACCTTTATGCACATAGAGAATAAACAAGCCGCAATAGAAGCGGTCAGGCGGGCACTGAAAGACTGCGGACGATTTGTGCTTTCCATAGATAAATCACAAAGTGACTATATAGATATGGGCAGCCGCAAAATCAAGATTTTTCCTGACAATCCCGAAAGCATCGAGGCATGCCTTGCAAACGCGGGTCTTGCCGTCACAGAAATTCTCGAAACCGAGCTTGCGTATATCTTCGTTGCAGTGAAGCAGGTCTGATAATTACCGATTGACAAAAAGGATAGTAATAATGGCAGAATTTAAAACCAATGTATATCGAATATTCGAAAAGGAAAAGCTTTGGTATAAAGCGCACACATACGAGCATGGTGCCGAAGCGGTTGACGGAAAAACAATCTCCGCGCTTCTCGGAATCAGTCCGGACAGAATATTCAAAACACTCGTAACGCAGGGAAGCGATCGAAGCTTTTATGTGTTCGACGTCCCCGTATGCCGTGAGCTTGACCTCAAAAAAGCGGCTAAGGCTGTTGGCGTTAAGTCGGTTGAAATGATACATGTCAGTGACATTAATAAGGTTACGGGCTATGTCAGAGGCGGTTGCTCGCCTATAGGCATGAAAAAGAAATATCGCACAGTATTCGATGAAACAATGAACTCCCATGACAGCGTGCTTGTCAGCGCAGGTCGCATCGGTTGGCAAATAGAAGCGAGGCCCTGTGACCTTGCAAAGGTGGCAGGTGCGATTTTCGCAGATATTTTAATGTGAAAAACGCTGAAATTTCGCATAGCCTCTTGCTTTTTTAGATTTACTGTGTTATACTGAACTAAATGCGATGATGAAGTTTGCCGTCTGCCTTTAATGGTAACAGAGATGACCGTTGTTTGTGTATGCTTCTATGAGTATATATAATAAGCTGCGAGCGGTCTTGCCTGCGACAGTTCGGCGTTTCGCTTCGGAGCTTTGACGGTGAACATATGCAAAGTAACCTTGTGCATATCAATAGCCGTTGACGCCTGACCCCCGTTAAAGAGTCACCGAGTGTATTGCTTGGCATCAACATAAAATTTTGCCTCTGCAATAAAATAAGGTGGTACCGCGGAAAAGCATATAAATTATGCCGTTTCGTCCTTGATTTTTTAAGGCGAAGCGGCTTTTTGCGTTGCGCCTGATATAATAGTATTATGTTTTTGAAAGGATTTGCAAAATGAAAGAAAAGCTCGAACAAATTCGTGCGGCAGCCGCAGCTGAGCTTGCAGCTCCCCACGCCGAACTCGAACAAATCAGAATTCGCTTCCTCGGCAAAAAAGGCGAGCTCACCGCTGTTTTACGCGGAATGGGTCAGCTTACCGCCGAAGAACGTCCGATAATCGGACAGCTCGCTAACGAAGTTCGCGAGTACATTGAAACCGCTATTGCCGAAAAGAGCGAGGCAATGAAAAAGGAAGCGCTCAAGGAGAAGCTCTCTAAGGAACGCCTTGACGTTACCATGCCCGGCACTAAGCCCCAAATTGGCAAGCGTCACCCTCTCGCAACGATTCAAAAGGAGATGGAGGACATATTCATCGGCATGGGATTTGGCATCGTAGACGGTCCCGAGGTTGAATATGATTATTACAACTTCCAGGCTCTCAATATACCGGACAATCACCCTGCCCGTGATACTCAGGATACATTCTATATCACAGACAACATTCTTCTGCGTTCTCAGACATCTCCCGTTCAGGTTCGCACAATGGAAAAGCAGAGCCCTCCGATCCGCATTATTTCCCCCGGTCGTGTATATCGCTCTGATGCGGTAGACGCATCACATTCACCGCTCTTCCATCAGCTCGAGGGACTTGTTGTAGACAAGGGCATTACTATGGGAGATTTAAAGGGAACACTTGAAACCTTTGCAAAAACGATGTTCGGCAGCCAGACACAGATCCGTTTCCGTCCTCACCACTTCCCATTCACAGAGCCGTCTGCCGAGGTTGACGTTTCCTGCTTCGTATGCGGCGGCAAGGGCTGTAAGCTCTGCAAGGGCGAGGGATGGATTGAGATTTTGGGAGCAGGTATGGTTCACCCCAACGTGCTTCGCGGATGCAATATTGACCCTAACGAGTACAGCGGTTTTGCGTTCGGTATGGGTATCGAGCGTATTACCATGATTAAATACGGCATCGATGATATGCGCTATCTCTACGAAAACGATGTGCGCTTCCTCGATCAGTTCTGATAAGCGGAGAATAAATTATGTATACGATAGGCATTACAGGAGGCTCATGTTCAGGTAAAACCACGCTGACCTCTGCGCTCGAAAAGCGATTTACAGATGAAGGACGCCGCGTTACCTGCATTCACATGGATCATTTCTTCAAGAATCCTCCTCCAAATTCAATAGCTCCCATAACGGGAATTGAATATCCCGAGCACAATCATCCCGACTCCTTCAGACTTGATGATTTTTACGCAGCCATCTCCGAGGCGAAAGGCTCTGACGCAGATATCGTCATCATCGAGGGGCTTATGATTCTTCATCTTGAGAAAATTCGCAGTCAGCTTGATTTAAAGATCTTTGTTGACCTTATGAGCGATGAGAGAATCATCCGCCGTGTCAAACGCTTTATGCGCGACCGCGGACAGACGCTTGATGAGGTAGCTTCGCGTTACCTTGACACGGTGCGATACAGACACAATGAATTTGTTGAGCCCTCAAGATGGCATGCTGATATAATACTCAACGGTTCAGCTCCGCTTGAGCGAAGCACGGATATCGTATGCACTTATGTTAATAAAATAATCGACTCAAACAACAAATAATCGAAAGGACATATAAAATGAAATTATCACTTAATTGGGCTCAGGATTTCGTTGCGCTCGACGGTATCGGTCCCAAAGAATATTGTGACCGCCTTACCGCAACCGGTTCAAAGGTTGAGGGATACGAGATCTTAGGCGAAGATATTGAAAATGTTGTTGCAGGCAAGGTGATTTCGCTTGAGCGTCACCCTGACTCCGATCATCTTTGGATTTGCCAGATCGATGTCGGCGAAGGTGCTCCCATTCAGATCGTAACGGGTGCACAGAATGTTTTTGCGGGCGCGATGGTTCCTGTTGCTAAGGCTCCCTCCAAGCTTCCCGGCGGAATCAACATCAAAGCAGGAAAGCTTCGCGGCGTTGAATCCAACGGCATGCTTTGCTCTATCGGAGAGCTCAATTTGACAACTCACGACATGCCAAACGCTATTGAAGACGGCATATTCATCATGGACGGAATCTACTGCAAGCCCGGCGACGATATTCATGATGTGCTTGGTCTTACCGATACAGTAGTTGAATTTGAGATCACCTCCAACCGTCCGGATTGCCTCTCGGTTATCGGACTTGCAAGAGAAAGTGCGGTATCGTTTGACCGCGAATTCAAGACGAGCGCTCCCGTCGTAACATACGCAAATGACGGCGACAAGATCGAAAACTATCTCTCCGTAGATGTTCTCGATGCCAAGCTCTGCCCTCGCTATACCGCGCGCGTTGTCAAGAATGTAAAAATCGAGCCCTCTCCGCTATGGCTCAGAATGCGTCTTCGTGCATCGGGCGTTCGTCCTATCAACAACATTGTTGATATCACAAACTACGTTATGCTCGAATACGGTCAGCCGATGCACGCGTTTGACTACTCATTCCTCGACGGAAACAAGATAATCGTTCGCAGAGCCGCAGACGGCGAAAGCTTCAAATCTCTTGACGATATAGATCATACACTCAATTCATCAAATCTTGTCATCGCCGATGAAAAGAAGGCGGTTGCACTTGCAGGAGTAATGGGCGGTGCAAACAGCGAAATTAAAGACAGCACAACTACCATTGTTTTCGAAAGCGCAAACTTCCTCGGAAGCTCCGTTCGAGTTACCGCTAAGAGCCAGAGCATGCGCACCGAAAGCTCGGGAAGATTCGAAAAGGGTCTTGACCCCGAAAATGCTATTGCAGCACTTGACCGCGCATGTGAGCTCGTAACACTTCTCGGAGCGGGCGAGATCGTTAATGGTACGATTGACGTTTATAAGAGTAAGGAAGAACCCTTCAAGATGCCTCTTGAGGCTGAGCGCATAAACGCATTCCTCGGTCTTGATGTCAGCGCAGATTATATGAAAGATGTGCTTAGAAAGCTCGAATTTGAAATCGACGGAGATATACTCACCGTACCGTCATTCCGTGCCGACTGCCGCTGCATGAACGATATTGCAGAGGAGATTCTTAGAATTTACGGTTACGATACAATAACATCCACAAAATTCGTTACTCCCATCACATCGGGAGCGCGCACCGCAGTTCAGAAGTTCGAGCTTCTCTGCGCCGACACACTTTGCTCGATGGGACTTTATGAATGCGAAACCTTCTCGTTCATCAGCCCGAAATACTATGATAAGATCGGCATGGCAGAAAACGATCCCCGCCGCAAGTCCATAGTTATTTCGAATCCTCTTGGCGAGGATACAAGCGTTATGCGCACCACACCGATCCCCTCGATGCTCGAGGTTTTGGCTCGCAATAACAACTATCACGCCGAAAAGACCGCGCTTTACGAGATGGCAAAAATTTATATTCCCGACGAGGATTCAACCAAGCTTCCCGAGGAACGCCGCAGAATAGTAATCGGCTTCTTCCGCGATGGAGATTTCTACACACTCAAGGGCATGGTAGATGTGCTTCTTGACAAGGTCGGCATCTCTGATGCGGTTTATACTGCGGATCGCGACAACGCAACCTTCCATCCGGGACGCTGTGCAAAGCTTCTTGCATCGGACGGAACCATTCTCGGAACGATCGGAGAAATTCATCCGCTCGTTGCGTCCGAATATGGCATCGATGCTCCTGTTTATATTGCCGACATTGACTTTGAGAATCTATTTGAAAAGGCAAGCCTCGACAAGCAGTTCAAGGCGCTTCCCAAGTTCCCGGCGACAACCCGTGACTTCGCATTCGTCTGCGATGATGAGGTTGAAGTCGGAGCTATTGAAGCTGTTATGAAAAAGGCAGGCGGCAAAACTGTCGAGGATATCAAGCTGTTCGACGTTTACCGCGGCAAGCAGCTCGGAGAGGGAAAGAAGAGCGTTGCGTTTACGGTAACTCTACGCGCACCCGACCGCACCTTGACTGACGAAGAGGCTGACAAGGTTTCAAAGAAGATCCTTACCCTTCTCGACCGCGAAATGAACATTCAGTTAAGAGCATAAGTTTCGTCAATGACCGCTGAACTAAAATAACGATTAAAAAGCCGCAGAGCCTATAAGTTGGGTTCTGAAGGACAGTTTCTGTAATGTCGTAACACTAAGACGAACGGCTACAACCAGAGGCTCCCTCGGGAGGGAGCTGTCGCCGCAGGCGACTGAAGGAGAGCGCGCAACCATAAGGTTAAGCAAAACTTAAAGTTACGCAGGCTCCTTCCACCACTTCGTGGTCCCCCTCCCTCCCGGAGGGAGGCATATTTAGTTCACCGCAAGTGCGCACTTACTAACCACTAATGTGATGGTGCAATTCAAATTATGCAATAAGCCTCCGACAAGGTTTTTCCCTATCGGAGGCTAAATTATTGATTTATTCAGCGTGTTTTTCGAGGTCAGAAATAATCTTCTTAAATCTTTCCTCGTTTCTTACAAAATCAAATATGTTGTCCTCTAATGCTTTCAATCTGAGATTACAAGCATTACCTTTATAATTTTTAGAAGTATTTGCTTTTGTATGCTTCATACGATTTACCATGGGTGCTGTGTAATTCATATCTTTTAGATTTGCTTCGATGATTGCATATCTGCAACATTCATCAAGGGCATTAAGTGTGCATTTTGCATCATTTATTTCGGCATATTGCAGTGCTATACAATAATAATTTGAAGAGATATCGTTAGCGTAGAAACCTACATTGCCGTCAGAAAACAGCCTTTTGATGATATCATTGGAAAACTGATATGCTTCAATTATTTCTTCGCGTGAAAACACCATTTTTTGTGCCATTATCGTTGACATTAATGATGCCATACTTATTGCAGAGAGTATATAATTCTGACAAGCTTTAACTCCATCTTCTTCTTTCAAAACCTGTGCCCTGAGTCCTAATCTTGTTACATAGAAATTCCCGCCCATTTCTGCATAACGCAGTGCATTTTGGGGGTCGCCCATGCTATCGTAAATATAGCATAAGCTCTGTATTGCATTTTCTCTTTGACGAGTGTCCGTAGATCTCTGCAAAAGCTCCTCACCAAGAGCAATGATACGCTCTGCTTCAGCTTTAGGGCAAGGATACACCGCATCTCTATTGATGGCATGCATAAGTCCCTCGATAACACGGCAATCCTTCGGGAATTCAGAATATGCCTTTTCCCAGATTTCAAGATTTTTCTGATTTTCACCGTTTTGACAGCAAATTTTACTTTGCCGCTGATATTCACAAATTGCTTCTTCCGCTCTTACTTGATCTACACAAAGCAATTCATCAACAGTCACATCAAAATAAAATGCGATTTTGGGTAACAAAGTGATATCCGGAAACCCTTCACCACGCTCCCACTTTCCAACGGATTGAGGAGTGATTCCGAGATGGTTGGCGAGGGCTTCTTGGGTAATGTTTTTCTGCTGTCTTAATGAGCGTAATTTTTCTTTTAAGTTAATTTCCATAAATTTAATCCACCTTTGTTTAGATTGATAAGCGCTTATCTTGACTATATTATAGCAAATTTCCTTGACTGTTTCAAGAACTGCAAAGTTTATTTATGGGCGGAATTTACAACTTTTAGTTGTGTAACAATATAGCCTCGGCAAGGAACTTCCTGCCGAGGCTATTAATTATTCAAAACTTTCCTGAGGAACACAACGCCTGTGCTCTGCGGCATGTTTTTATTTTTTTTGCTTTTCCTTTCGCGAGGAGCCTTCTTTTTCAGCCTGCTCTTTTGCCAATTGTTCAGCTTTATACTGTTTTAAAAGTATAAGCTCATTCATAAATGAATCTATATCGCTGAACTTGTTGTAAACCGACGCAAAACGTATGTACGCAACCTCATCCATTTCACGAAGCACATTCATTATGCGCTCTCCGATAATACGCGTGTCGATTTCACCGCGTGGACGATCTCTTAGCTCTATCTCCAGATTGTCAACGATATTCTCCATCTGACGCAAGGATATCGGACGTTTTTTGCATGCACTGCGAAGCCCTTCCATGACCTTATTTCTGTCATATTCTTCCTTGGTGTTATCTCTCTTGATAACATAGAGCTGCGCATTTTCTATTGTTTCATACGAAGTGAATCGATAGTGGCATTTTGTACATTCTCTGCGTCTGCGAATACTTCTGTCTTCGTCAACGGGACGCGTATCAAGAACTCTGTCTTCGGTGCAACCACAAATCGGACATTTCATGTTATACCCAAGCCTTTCGAATGTTGTATGCAACCATAAAACGGCTACAACGGATTAAAAACTCTTTCAACACATTATAACACACATTTTTTTGAAAGTAAACAGATTTAAGAAAATTTTCATTTAGCTTTCTTCACAAGTGCAGGGCAAAAATCATATTATAGGCATATACTTGGCAATAGCTGAAATTCAAATGGAGGCGAATTTTATTTGAAAGCACCGATAATCGGAATCACATCTAACCTTGGTGACAATAACGATATTATTTTGCGTCGGCAATACTGCGACGCGGCTACTTATGCAGGTGGAATTCCACTTGTCATACCGCCATTTTTCGAGCCTTCTCTGATTCTGAATGCCATCGATGGGCTGATACTGAGCGGCGGAGGCGATATATCTCCCGAGCTTTTCGGCGTGTTTGAATATGATGCGGCTTTGGTAAGAGAGAGGTCTTCTATCCGCGACAGCTTTGAGTTAAGTCTTGCAAGACTTGCTTATGAGCAGAATAAGCCGACGCTCGGCATCTGCCGTGGCATACAGGTTATGAATGTTGCGCTCGGAGGCACGCTGCTTCTTGATATTCCGGGGCACAGTCAAACGCTCGAGCGCAGTCAGGCATCGCACCATGTCAGGATTGAAGACCAAACTCATCTGAGTCGCATCATCTCCAATCAACGCATCTTATCTGTAAACAGCTTCCATCACCAAGCCGTCGATCGAATATCACCAATGCTGATCGCATGCGCCTTTTCAAGTGACGGTATCGTCGAAGCCATAGAATCGCGTGACGATCGGTTTTACATAGGTGTCCAATGGCATCCCGAGCACATGACTCATACTGCAGCAGCTGCACCAATTGCCGCGCTCATCGATGCCGCTTGCAAGCAGTATTAAAAAGAAAACCGGATCAAATGCACTCTGCATCTGATCCGATCATTTTATAGTATCTGTATTCCAAACATTTTTGCGAGCTTATCGATTGATTCTGTAATATCATCAAACGCGAACACCTGATGACATCCAAGAGCAGTTCGTATATAATGCTCGGGGTCCTCAAGCCGTATATGAACCTGTGTACGACAGGTAGGCTCATAGATTCCCTCAATCGTTAAACCGCGATGGACAGTCATGCTCTGCGCCTCGTCCGAAATACGGCAGGAAGTAACAACCTGTCCGATTGGCAAATCCACCTGCAATGCCACACCGATTCCACTTTCATGATGACTGCGCAAGGTATAGCAAAGCGGATCACCGTCATGAACTCGAATCGGTGCTGTACAATGCGAGAAATTGATGCTTCCATCCGGCTGCAGACCGGGATTTGCCATCCACAGCCGTGACTTTGTAAGCTGCTTCATAAGCAGCATCGTTATAGCACTATCCATATCGCACTCGCAAGCGGCTACCATGTCTGTGCATTCATTGATATAGCTCACGCCAAGACAGGACGTAGTTCCAAGCTTCAGGAGATTGAAGCAGGCAAGCGCAACGCCTTGGGCATGATGCCTTTCCATCAAGCGAAGCAGTGCACATGTCATCTTTGCCGCATTCTGAAGATCCGATTCACTCGGCTCAACAATCGTCTTAACTCCACTGTGAAAATGCTCCATATAGGGAAATGCATCCTCATCGGAGCACTCAATGTAGAGCTCCGCAAGCTCCGATTGCTCCACATGCTGTATTACAAGGCCAAATCTCGCCTCATAGCTTGCAAGGCTCTTGCTATTGCTGACCACCCAGGGTTCTGTGACACCGACCTGCAAAAGCTTTGCATTCCGAATGGCAGAGTATGCTTTAAGGAGTGATTTTGCTTCCTCGAGCTTTTCCTCGTTCAAGACGAGCTCTGCATGAGGATGCGTTCTGCGAAGCACACCCCAGCAATCCATAACCGTCGGTGCCGCATTGCACCGCAGCATCTCATCTGCAATCAGGTCCGGTGCATTTTGGTGTATGTAAGCGGCATACAGAACAACCTGTTCGAATTGTTCGCAGGCGTTTAATATATTTCGCTGAACAGCCCCACTCATGGGAATAACGATCAGGCATCTCCCTTCGGGCAGTACATCCTCATCGTCTTTAATCAATACGCTTGAATCCTCAGGACATTTAAGCCGCTTTGTCAATTCCCTATATGCATGATCCAGAGCATTTGAATCTGTCCAATAGCGTCTTGCCGCAAAAAAGCCGTAAACTATATCTTTCATTTCGATCATTCAGTCAGACAATTATTTCTCGAATTGCTTCATAAATTCGTAATATGCAGGGAATGCAACTTCAGGATCAGGTAGCTCGGGGACCCATTTCTTTTCCCATTCGAGCGAGTAATATCCGTCATAGCCATCTTCCTTGAGCGTTGTGATGATATCCTTGATCGGAATATCGCCCTCTCCAACCAGGCACAGAGTAAACGATCCGTCCTCATGACGCAGATAGTCTTTAACATGAATATGTTTTATATATGGGCGAACAGCCTGATAGAAAGGCTGCCAATTATCAGCATAAGCGCGGTCACTATGCTCAATATCCCAAAGTATGCCGAAGCACTTGTATTCCTTGCAAGCTTCGATCACACCGCCAACAGTTTCGATTGTGTTGAAATCGCCGTGGACTTCAAGTAATACGTCTACACCTTTACCCTCAGCATAGCGGCAAACCTCGGCAATTGAGTTACCGACAAGCGCGATCGTTTCTTCTGCATGCTCTTTGTCAGGAAGTGCATCGCCGAATACACGAATTGCTGGAATACCCAAAGTAGCACAAACATCGATAGCCTTTTTGCTCTCGTCAATGCCCTTAGCCGCATTAGCTTCATTGTGGAAGTTTGCGGAGGTGCCAAAGCCAACCATCTCAAGGTTGTGCTCGCGAAGAAGCTTCTTTGTTGCTTCCATGTTTTCAGGGAAAAATTCGGGAATTTCCTCAGCGCGCATTACTCCGTTAACGCCGCGAATCTCAATGCCGCTGTATCCGAGCTTTTCTGCCTGCTCAATAAGATACTCAAAGCTCCATTCCGGGCATCCGAGAGTTGTAAATGATAATTTCATCATACCGTACCACCGCTTTCGTTTTGCGAAAGCTCCTTTCAAAATTTTATTTTTACGCCATGGTTGCGAGCATCTCTTTTGTAACCTCGCAGTTATCAAACTCTTCGTTGTTAATGTAATGATCCAGCTGTTTGATCATAAAATCAGAAAACATAAGTACTTCATCGCGTGCATAGCCTGCCATGTGCGGGAACAGGAACACATTGTCCATCGACAGAAATTCGCTGTCGCGCTTTACGGGTTCGGGATAAGTAACATCCAATATCGCACTGCGATCAGGCTTTTCTTTCAGCGCACGGATCAGATCCGCTTCCACAACCTGCGCGCCGCGTCCCGTGTTGATAAAGGTTGCATTCTCCCCCATTCTCGAAAAGAGCGAATAGTCAAGCATGCCAACCGTCTGAGGATTATTGGCAATGTGGTTGGAGATTGTCTGACATTCCGAAAAGACCTCCTCAAGAGAATACTTCTCAACGCCAAGCTCCGCTGCACGCTCATCGGAAAGGAATGGGTCATAGACCATCACATCTACGTTGTAGTCCTTCAACATTTTGATCACAAGACTTCCGATTGCGCCTGCCCCCAAAATACCAACCTTTGTTTTATAAGATCCGGGATACTGCTTGTCGGGCAGATCTCTTGCAATGCCATAGCTTTGCTCTTTGTACATTTTTAGTGTGCGCAACGCGCCCTTGTTCGCAAGCACGATCTGTGCCACCGTGAATTGTGCAACGGGCACAGCCATGATCCTCCATGAACTCAAGACACGCACACCGGCATTCATAAACGGCTCGGCAAAATAGCGCACGGATGCCGCACCGTAGAATAGTATCTTCAGATTTGGAAAGTAGGTTCTCACCTCATCCTCAGTGAAAGTGGGAGTATCCCATGCCGAGAACGCAACCTCAACCTCAGAAAGAAAATCCTTGTTTTTTTCGAGATTCTCCCTACAGATTATCTCCGGACAAACATCAATCCTGCGAGCAATTTCCTCAGTACGTCCTCTGCCAAAGACATAGGAGAACCGTCCGCCTGCCTCACACAAATAACAGCCTTTCATAAATATAACCTCTTGTGAACAACCTATCAATACATTGTTCTTGAAAGAATTTCCTTTTGAACATCTGCGCCGAGCTCAACAAAGCGAGCACAGAATCCACCTACCCGAACCACGAGATTCTGGTATCTTTCGGGATGCTTCATCGCATTTTCAAGATCCTCGCGTCCGAGAACGTTTATCATAAGCTGAGAACCGCCGTTTTTGAAATATGTATCCAAAACCGTTTTAGTAAGCTCGAAATTCTCCTCAAACATTTCCTTTGAGAATTTTATATTCTGAACAGCGCCCGCATGTATATCGGTTTTTAGCTTTACAAGCGAGTTTAACATCGCTGTAAGTCCGTTCTTATCGCTTCCGCCCACAGGATTATTAGCGTTTGCCATATGAGAAAACGCCTCTCTGCCGTCAGCTGATGCGATTGTCGTATGTCCGAGAGTTGTGTTTGCGGAGTTGTTTATTACAACGACAAGATAGCTGTCAAGTCCAACTCGCGGAGCTTGATTTTTTGTAATCGTGCAAATATGCTCATGCACGCGTACAGCCATTTCGTCGGCTTCGGCAATATCATTTCCGTATTTTGGAGCATTGAGAAGAAGCATGCGCTCTTGCTCATATCCCTCAAAATTTCTCTTAAGCATATCAAGAAGCTTTTCGGGAGAAATAACCTTTTCATCAAATACGAGCTTCTTGATAGCCGTTAGTGCATTTGCGGTATTGATGCTTCCGTAAACCTCGAACGTACCGCCTACATAGCGAGCGCCGCCGTCGTAAATCGGTTTGCCTCTTGCTATGCAGTCGTCGTAAAGCATACTCGCAAACAGGAACGGAGAATGCTCTGCCGCAACCTCATATTCGAGCTTTTGATGCTCTGCATGAATATCTGTAAAGTGCTCGACCTGCTTGCAGTAGGCTTCAAAAAAGCTCTCAAAGTCTGCAAAATCAGCAAATTCGCCTGTTCTGAGTTTAAAGGTCTTTCCGTCAATATTATCGTAGCCGTTGAAAAGCGTAATTTCGAGCGCCTTCAAAAGGTTGATTATATCGCTTGGGGTTCCAACAGAGCGGTGATAAATAATATATTCGCCGCAGCCAAATGGCAAATATTGCTCAGCTTCGTCAAGCGGAACTCCAAACGCCTTTTGTACTGACGGAATATTGACGTCATCATTATATAAAAGCGGATAAACGCAGCCTGTCCCGATTCCGCGAAGTGCCGCTTCCATAAGCTCAGGGTCCTGACCATCGTAAAAGCGAAGAGTGAACTGAGGAAGAACATCTCTGACAATGTTCGCCACGCGAATCGCGAGGAGCGCAAACCTGTTGGCTGCTTCCTCGTTTCGTCTGCCCTTACCGCCGACAATAACTCTGCCGTTCCATGTCGTCTTTCTTTGAACAAACAGCTTCCAAAGGTCAACAACGATAGCCTCCGCCATCTCATCGGTCAAAGCGCCACTTGCGAGGTCGTCGCAGAGGAAATCTCCCAAATATTCGTCCATGCGTCCATAGTTGTACGTTCCCGAAACGAGCGCGTAAAGATACATCATCTGAACCGCTTCATGGAAGCTTTGAGGCTTATTAACCGTAATATTTCTGAGGCTGCGGGCAATCAATGCACCGTTTGCGGCACCGGATGCTTCCGCCTTGTCAGCGCAGGCATTTGCAATATCACAAAACGCATCAAGAGCCATAAGCAGTCCGTTATAGAAGCGTGCCTGAGCTTCATCGGAAGCATCAAGATGTGTTTTTATCTCAGCTCTGAGTCCGGGAACTCCAAGCTTTAACATTTTATCAAAGTCAAACTGCGTGCTGCTCATTCGGCAAAGCCAAAAGCCTATGTTGGAATATCTTATGAAATCGTCCGTCGGGATTTCACTCATAATATGCTCAGGCGTTTTATCGATAAGCTGCTGTTTTCCCGTGCAGGGGAGGAATTTCTCCCTTAGCGAGCGAATATGGTCTGCCTGCTCGGGCACAAGCTTTAATAAACGGTCGAACAATCCGCCGTTTATAAAATAACCCATTCCTGCATCCTGCATGCCGAAGCCGATAGGCATTGAATCAATCTTGCCGTATAACAGCTCGCCGTCGGACGGAGGCATAATACATGTTGAAAATTGAAGTCTGAGGCAAGCCGCCTCTCGCGCTTCCTTTTCATCATCTGAAAAGCTGAAATATGTGTCTATAAATTTTTCTATGTAGCTGATTTGCTCTTGAGCATTCATAACACCATTTCTCCCTTCACAACCATACAAATCGAATCGGCATCCATACGATACCATTTACATTTTATATCACATTGCAGAACAAGTCAATACCTTTTCTCCAATTTCTGAAAAACAATAGCATGCTTTTCGATAATTATTCGTTTCAGCACAATTATTTATCAGAATATTACGCGTCTTTCGGCACAACACTTCGTCGAATCACAAATCACTTCCGTGCTGTCGCGCCATTGCAAGTGAAAATTCGCCCTGTCTTTTGGGCATACAAGCACAAGCTTCAAAGTGTCATTTTAAAATATCCGATTGAAGAATCGCCGATATAATCGACAGGTACATAGCGTTCGAATTGCTTGTATCTATTTCCGCCTCGCCGAGAATATCAACAATGGCTTCGGAAATCATCGACATATCTTCCGACGAAACCTCTACATCGATATTGTTGCAGAAATCCTTTATTTCATCGCTGACCGCTTCAATACGTTCTTCTTTGTTTTTTGCAGTCTGTGTTTGATTTAAAGTATGAGCAACATCATCCATTAGATTCAGAATATCATCCTTCTCCAAGCCTTCCACTTCGATAGCCTCTGTCAGCATGCCTGCAGACATATCAACAAGCCCGCCAACAATCGCTTCAGTGTTTTCGCCCGATGTGAGCTGTTCAATCAAGGTTTCGACCATTTCTCCGTCAGACAGCACTTCCGTAAGTCCCTCTTCGCTATCAATTTCCGTGAAAATCTTGTATTCGTTAAGCGTGCCGATCATATCAGCAAACATGAGCAAATTCGCTGAAATATTTTCCGCATCAGCGTCTGCAAACATGGTTATAACACCGTCGAACAAAAAATTTGCCGGAGGCTCGACAATCGGCTTCTCCACACCTAAAAATGTTTTCCCCTCACTCCACGCCGTGCAGGCATCCGAGAGGAATCCGGCAATTATCTCCGGAATAAGCTTAGATTCGTTTATCTGAGCCGCAATATTCTTGAGCGCAGCTACTTGGGGCTCTCCGAGGGTCGATATCTCAAAATCTGACAAAGCAGACAGCTCACTGCTTATTCTTGCTACCGTTGTAATTTCATTGTAGAGCACGGCTCTGCCTTTTTCAGTATCACTCGACGAAACAGAATTAAATATGCCTTTACCTCCTACTGCCCACGAGAATTTGCTCACCGGATGCTTCGCAACCGTTCCTGACAGCGCATTTACATATTCGACCGATTCGGCATCCATATTGATCGCCTCAATAGCTTCCGCATCATTTAAATATATATCGCTGACATCATATAATATATTGCCTGCTCCGAGGATCGGAGATGACAGCGCAACAAAAAGCACGATTGAACAGCAAGCGCCGCATACTGCGCCAAGCGCACGCGAAACTGCATTTTTATTAAATGTGTTTTTCTCTAAGCCGTTGATAATCTGACGCAAAATCAGCGTAACGATGCTGAGAATGAGCTGAATAAGTATAAATACGGGTATGTAAACAATGACGCCTAATATTGCTCCGCAAAGCTTTTCGATTGCCGCAAGAAAATTCGGAGCTTCATAAATAGCTGCCGCGTCGGCTTCGAGCATCATCGGCAGGAGCTTATCAACAACTTGCGGAAATATCCATCCCGAAAGAAGTCTTGTCAAAGGTATGGCAATTATCGCAGAAAGCAGATACTTAACGGTTTTAACCATAGCTCCAAAAAAGCCGCGCCAACCTCCGATTAGAGTAAACGCCAACACTAACAGTCCGAAAACTCCCCAAATGATTAACGGAGCAATATTTATTATAGTAGTGCCCATTTTTATTCCTCCAAATATAATTTCTAATTAATTATACACCTATTAATAATTATTTGCAAGGCTTTTCTTTTTCCAATTATGCCCCCTAAGCTGTAGTTTATCAAGCTGTGTAATTTGTTTTGTGTCGGCTGTTTTGCAGCTTTTGAAACAAAAAGAACCCGGCGTTGATCAACGCCGGGCCTAAAAAGTTTTAGGATTTCAAAAACAATTGGATTTATTTGATTTTCCTCTTAAAAATTGTTTCGCTTAGATTGACAATTCTTTGTCTTACTTCACTTTTGTATACTCTGCTCCGTCGAATCTCAGTGTGTCGCCGTTCAGCTCATAGGCAATCGTTTCGGATTCCTTTGACAGACCGAATAATGCTTTGACGGTGACTTCCATCTCGGTATCGCTCTTGATCTCGTATTCGATACTCATAAGCAGCTCAAGACCGTCCATCACGTCCTCGGCATCTTCACCGCCGATGGCTTCGAATACTTCTTCGGTCAGTCCATAGCGGAGCTTGCCGTCTTTGGTGAATTCAATGCCAAGCCCGTATTCCGTTTCGGTTTCTGTGTCAATCAGTTTCCATACGCCCACGATATCCTTTTCGTTTTTGCTTGCGCCGCAGGCAGAAAGAGAGAGCATAAGTACCAGTGCAAGTGCAATTGCAAGAATCTTTTTCATATTCGTTTCTCCTTTTTTGATTCAAATTTATATTCAGCCAAGCAAACCGCCGAGCAGTCCGCCAAGATCACCGAGTCCGCCGAACAAATCCTTGTATTCGTCGGGCAGTTCATTCAGCGCATCCTCAATCTGCTTTTGAATATCCTCCGCGCTGGGTATTTCGAGATCCTCTAAATCGTCGGGATTTTCGCTGTATTCGCCGGTGTCCATATCGTCGAAGGAATTCACCATTTCCTCCATCTCGGCTTCCATTTCGGCAATCTGCGCCGCCCAATCCTCCTCGGTCATGGACATCATCTCGTCCCACTCCGCCTTTTCCTCGGGGGTCATCTCGGCGGTGAAGTCTTCCATATCGAATTCCTCCACCGTTTTATCCGTCTCCCACGGCTCCTCGGAAAACTGCACCGTCGTGCCTTGAAGTGCCGCCATTTCGGTGAGATCCACCGAGAAGGTCTGCGGCAGTGCGCCGTATTCCGCGCCGGATGCGTCGGTCATCGGCTCCCCGTCGCGGAGCGCCTGCAAAAGCTCCTCCACCGTGCGCTCATCGCTGTCCGCTTCCTCCTCGGAGGGCTTCTCAAAGCCCTGCGCCAGCAGCGCTTCCAGTGCCGCGTCGGTCATTTTCGTGACGGCGCGGTTGTCTTCGCTGGAGGATGACTCCTTGTTGAAGATGCCAAGAATGCTGTCAACGAGGCTGCACGAGGTCAGCGTGAGCGTTAGCGCAAGCGCGAGGACGAATATCGTAATTTTCTTCATACGCGCCTCCTTACCTGCCCAGCACGGTCAGCATGCCGCGATTGCTTTGCAGATCCTCAAAGATTTTGTAATCGGTAAGAATGGGAAAATTCGGGGTTGATTGGTGTTTCCACGGTTCAAAGACATTTCCAACAAGGGGAGCGGTAACATAACCGTCAAACTTATAGTCCTGTTCGCTGAAAAGAATCTGCGGATATCTGTTTCCATGAGTCAGCGTACCTGAGAAATGGTGATTGAATTCCTCTCTGACATTGACGTTGACAGGACCGTTTTCTGTTGGAATTGTTTCGATCCATTTGCCGTCAACAAATGGCCCGAACTGAACCGGACCGATGATTCCGTGCTTCACGTTGAATACCGACGTATCCGAAAAATCCCGCAGCATAAAGTATTCGGTCATACCACCGGAGGTCATATTGTTCCGGTCAAGGTGAATTTCCACATTGGTGCAGATTAGTTGTTTTGTCAGGCTTGATGCAGTGTAGTCATCACGCATATTTGTATAAGAACTGAATGGCTTTATCCACGGCAGCGTTTTCAGTATCAGCGGCATAAACTGCTCGTCAAAATTCGACAGATCGTGCCACACGTCGATGACCATCGTGCCGCGATAGACACCGCCGTAGTTGGTGGGATCGTCGTCCTCGCCGTAGATGAAATCCGTGCGGGTCAGGTCGCAGGACAGCTTCCAATACTGCAGTACGGGGATATTAAACAGCGTCTTTTGCGTCCATACCGTCTGATTGCAGACGATCGACCAGGTGTCAAGCCCTTTCGCCTTTTCCTCCGCTTCGATGCGCTCGTTGCATTTCTGGTAGAACAGATTGAGTAAGAACGTGCGCTCCAAAGCCTGCTGAGCGATTTTACTTTCCTCCAAGAGCCGCGCCGTTTCGCGGGCGATGATGTCGCCGCTGTTCCAGAGGGCTTCAAAGACCATGCCGGGGATGCCCTTCATGTACTGCTCGCAGATAGTGCTCACCGATTCACCGATGATGTAGTCGGAGATCGCGCCGGGGATACTCTTTTGGCCCGTGGCGATATCGTAGATGTCCTTGGCTTTATCAAGTCCCGTCACGCCGAGAGCCAGCTTTGCGCCAAGCTCCAGCACAACATCGGGATTGAAGCCCTTGTTCTGTGCCGCACGGCGGATAATGTCCTCGGAATACCGCAGAACGCCGGAGGTGATCTCCATTTCGTTCATGACGGTCTTGATGATTCTATCCACCTCTTCCTCTGTCAGCGTCTTGCCGTTCTTCAGCCAGCCCTCAAACCGCCGCTCACCGATGTCAAATTCCACCTTCATGCGCAGATTCACGTTTTCGTCGATCCGCCCGTAGTCCACGCCATCGATGCGCCCCGTGGGTGCCGCCGACGTGGACAGAAGCAGGCTCGGCAGGAGAAGCATCACGGCGAGGAGGAGGGAGAGTATGCGTCGTTTCATGGGTGCCTCCTTTCAGGCTGAATTTTTGCTTTAGTACATCAATATACCCGTCTCATGGTCTGGAACTGAACGCGGTACGTGCCGGTTTCGGCATTGTATCCCGCCATATACTGCACCGAATACTTTTTGCCATCAAGTTTGGTAAGGAAATAGCCGCCAATATTTGGTGACGCAGACTCTTTGCCTTCCTTTGCCACATAGTCGGCGTAGTCGGTGACCGTCTCGCTTGCCATATTGGTTACTCCCTTTGCTCCGTTTGCAATAGAAATCTCGCTGAGACGCTTGAGGAGCGTATCGCACCATGCGACAGCATCTTCTTTTTTGTATGTACCGTCCTTGATGCAGATCTCAAACGCACCGACCTGCGTAAGACCGCCGAACTTCTCACCGGAGGTGATGAACTTACTGAACTCAGTGAAATTCGCAGGCTTGAAATCATCTTCGGTCAGCGTATGCGCCGCCAGATAGGAGACAAGGTCCGTGCCGCCAAACACCTGCGTCGCAAGGGTGAACATTCCGGTTTCCTCGCTGAAAGCCGCTGTCAGATTGATGCGGTCATTCTGAATCTTCCAATTGGTGACTTTGCCGACTTTGCTGCCGGTGATCTTGCCGTTCGACCAGTCGTTCATCGTGTTGATCATGGCTTCGCAGGTCGCATAATCAGTGCTGTTCCAAGTGAAATTGTACGTTTTGGTAGTCTCATCGAAGCGGAACGTATCCACCGAATCTGCGAGGTGGGGGAAGCCTGCAGGAAGATTCAATTCATCCCAGGATTTTGCATCCGAGACTTCATCGCCCGGTTCCTCGTCCGGCTGTGTTTCATCCCTGTCGGAATCGCCAGTTTCCGCATTCTCTTCTGCATCCATCGCCAACTCTAGAATAGTGCTCAGATCACACGCCGTCATGGAGAGCAGCATCACGGATGCAAGGAGAAGCGCCAATATCTTTTTCATTGCGCCGTCCTCCTGTTATTCCCAACTCTTTTCGTAATCGTCGGGCAGTTCGAAGTAAGATGCATCCGCACCCTTTTCCAGTGAGATCACGCCGACGGTATAGGTGATACCGCCGCTCTTTGAGAGAATGTATTTCAGTGTATCGCCGTCGTAGCAGTATGTGATGCTCTCTCCGTATCCGGCAAAATGCTCGCCATAGTATTCCTTGCCGAACACGGTTACGGTTTCGGGATCGCCGTTTACGTCCTGATAGAAGGCCTCCTCTTCGGTTACCACCGTGATACCGCCGGAACTCTTCTTTGCTTTCTCGCGCATGATGAGTTTGTATTCATCGAAAAAGGCGTATTTGTAGCCGTCCATTACGATCGTCTTGTCCGTGGATGAAGCTTCGCCGACATAGCTTATTGTCTCAGTATATTGGTTCTCTCCGTCTACTACAATAAGCTTGGACGAGCCCACGGTCTGATTATCGGGATTCTGGAAGTCTTTGTTGTAAATTTCATACTTCATGGTGTAGGGACCTGACCAGATCTCCTTGTAGATCGTGTAGGTCTTGGATTCCTCGATCTTCGGGCCGGTGTTCTCGGGTACGTAGTCGTCTGTATCCTCGCCGTATTCATCCTCGTATTCATCATCTTCCATCTCTGCAGGCTCTGTGAGCAGATCGGTCAGATTGCAGGATGTGAGCGAAAGCAGCATCATTGCCGCAAGCAGAAATGCTAAAAACTTCTTCATTTTCGTCACCTCTTTCTGTGGGGGCGGTCAATCCCCGATGTGGCTCGACCAATCGGAGAAGCCGAGAATAATCATACCATCCTCAATATAAATCGTTGCTTGAATACGCTTGCCGGAAATGTTGTAATGCCAAGTGTATTTATCATCCGATTTCTTCGCATCTGCCAAGGTGGAGTACACCTCACCGTCAGAGTCCCCGACATCATAATCACCGAGAGTACCATTATCCACTTGGTCAATACAGAGATTCCAAATTGCTGCTGCGTACTTTTCTACGTCGCCACTTGCAATACTTCCAGAATCGGGTATGAATTTGACACCTGTCATAAGTCCGCTTGCTTCTGTGCCTTTTACGGTATATCCAACAGGCTTTCCAATACCCGTAAGATAGGATTCTCCAACCGCGGGTGCATCCTCGGCATTCAATTTTGCATCGCTCGCCATCTGTGCGCCGTCAGCCTTCTGTGTTGCACCGTTGTTATTTTCTTCACCGCCGTCGTTGTTTTCTCCGCTCTGCGAGGTGCCGGGATTATTCTCGCTGCCGGACGGGGTTTCGTTGTCACCGCATGCAGCAAGGGCAAATACCATCATTGCCGCGAGTAATATCGCTAATAGTTTTTTCATCACGATACCTCCCTTCATTCTGCCTGCCGTGCCCCGCACTCTCCGCAAAATTTCATGCCATCGCCGAGTTCCGCGCCGCATTCGGTGCAGAACCGCTTCTTGTTTTCCACCTTTTCGGGAAGTCTGGTGCCGCAGTCGCCGCAGAATTTCGTTCCCTCGGGGTTCACCGTGCCGCAGTTCGGGCAGGTGCGAGATGCTTCCTCGGCTTCTCTTGCCGCGCGTTCCTCGGCTGCGATCCGCTCACGCTCTGTCTTCTCCTCCTGCATCTGCTTGATGCGTGCTTCAACTTCCGCGCAGTTTGCGGCGAGCGCGTCCAGCTGTAGCGCCTCGTCGGGATAGGCTTCCTTGCCGTTTTCCTCATAGAGCCTGCGTCCGAGCTGTGCGAAAATCGCTTCTTCTTTTTCTTTCAGTTCCTTCAGCTCGTTCTGCGCGTTGTACATTTTGATTTCAGGATCATCCTGGGGAGCCAGGCTTGCCAGTCCCTTTACCAGTCCGTCTAAAATTCCTGCCATGGTCTATTTTCCTCCTGTAAAATGGTTATGTTTATAATGATAAAAGCGCATGGCGGAAGGCGGTACAACGTACCGCCCACGGATGCCGCTCCGCCTGCATTGACGGGTATTCGATATAGCGGGGAGTGCCTTACTTGATGATGCGCACCTTACCGATGATAGGCAGATCCTTTGCCTTGCCGGTCCATGCGTTGATGATGCCGATAATGCCGAGAACGGCAACGATAATGCATCCAACGGGAAGGATGATGAACCAGCCGAGGATCGGGATGATACTTCCTGCGATGCTTACTACGATACCGGCAAGGAAGAGGATCAGTCCCTGATTTGCATGAAACATCGCGTATCTGGATTCCTTCGCCGCCAGAAGCGGAATGAAGAAGATGATATAGCCAAGCAGTGCCATGATCTTGTTGGCTTCAATATCTGCCGGATCAAACTGCGCGGTGTAATCTGCGCCGCCTTTTGCGCCCGGCGCGGGCTGAGCCTGCATCGGCTGCTGATATTGCTGTTGGGGGATCTGCTGCGCCTGCTGAGTCTGTTGTGTCTGCTGAGTCTGAGGATCCTGCTGTGGAGCTTTAGCCTCCATTACAGTGCCGCACTCGGGACAGAATTTCTTTCCGTCTTCTACTTTCGTTCCGCAATTTCCACAAAATGCCATAATATTTTCTCCTTTATTCTTTAATATTTTTACCCGAACAGTCCGCTCATATCGGGAAGTTCAGTTGTGTGATCGACGGTAACAACACCGTCGGCGTAGGATATGCTAAGATACCACTTGCCGTTGGTACCCCACCATGCATTTATAGATTTCATATCTGCTTCGCTCATACCCATCTGATAGAAATCCTGAAATTCATAGCCTTTGTTCTTGAGTGTTTCTATGTAGCTCCACATGGATTCGGCTGAGGATCCGGTGATCAGCGTACGGTAGTTTTCCACCTCGTCCATCGTTCCGTCGGGGTAATCCGGCAGATCAGACGGCCATCCGTTTGAGTTTTTCGAAGCTTCGTTATTGATGTCATCCACCTCGCCCATAAGACCGGAAAGATCGCCGCTGAATAAGCCGCCCAAAATTTCTGATAATCCCGACGAGTCGGATGACTGAGAGCCACTTTCCGTATCAGTGCCGCCAAACAGTCCGCCTAAAA
The DNA here is from genome assembly GCA_045579745.1 of Candidatus Flemingiibacterium sp. Lineage (GTDB taxonomy): Bacteria > Bacillota > Clostridia > Oscillospirales > CAG-272 > Flemingiibacterium. Next base: position 32,063 of record JAZNMQ010000022.1, read on the forward strand.
ATCCCAACAATCCCGACGAGTCAGATGACTGAGAGCCACTTTCCGTATCGGTGCCACCAAACAGTCCGCCTAAAAATCCGCCGATACCACCGTCAGATTCCTCATTTACGTTTTCGGTAATGCCGATCTCTTCCTGAACGGAGTTGATTACCGTTTTGATCAGTCCGCGAATGGCGAAGCCGAGGATCAGGCTTAATACTAGCATGACTGCCATAACGATCAGCATTGCTCGGCAAAAATTGCGCTTTTGAAGCTTTTTGCATCCGCCGCACGCCCATACGATCATGAGTATGAATCCGATGACCGGGATACACAAGAGAAGCATGATGCCGATATATCCCCATGTAGAGATCAAACCGTACGGACTGTCAGAACCTGGCGCCTGTTCTTTTTGTGGCTGTGCATAGACCGGAGCAGGCTGTGCGTAGACCGGTTGCTGATATACGGGTTGAGGCTGCGCCTGAGGCGGTGCATATGTATGCTGTGGCGGCGCATATGCCTGCTGTGGCTGAGGTTGTGGCTGAGGCTGTTGGGGGACTTGTTGCTGCATTTGCTGCTGTGGTTGTACTTGTTCCTGTTGGAATTCTTTTTCGGTTTGCGGCTGTGGCTGATGATTCTGATTTTGCGGAGTGATGGCAGATTCGGATTTTATTTCCGGCACCGCCGCTCCGCACTCAGTGCAGAACTTCATACCGTCCTTAATCTCCGCGCCGCATTCGGTACAATGAGCCATGTCGCATCCTCCTTTAAGCTAATTTTGTTCCGCACTCGCAGCAGAACTTTCTGTTTTTTTCATTTTCCGTTCCGCATTCCGGACATACCGACTTCTTTGCCGCCGTCGGTGCGCCGCATCCGGGACAGAATTTCACGCCGTCGGGAAGCTCACCGCCGCATTCTGTGCAGTGGTGCTTCTCCTGTGTCAGTTCAGGCATCCTTGTGCCGCATCCGCCGCAAAACTTCACTCCAATATCGTTCTGCTTACCGCAGTTCGGGCAAACATTCTGCTCCGCCGCTGTCTGTTCGGGCAGCTTTTCACCACAGTGTGGACAGTATGTCTTATCTTTGGGAGCCGCTTGCCCGCAGGAGGAACAGATTTTCATGTTTTTCGCCGCTTCATTGGCGACATTCATCACGGCACTTTGAAGTCCGGCGAACGCCGCTCCAAACGAATTTGTGCCTGCTGACGAGCCGTTCTGTGTGCCATACTGCTGATTGATTGTATCCGCCGCCTGATTGACGCGTGGTGTGACGGTTTTATCCACCACCTTCTGCGCCGCAGGAGCTACCGCCTGCTGTACGGCATTGCCGACAGCATTGGAAATTCCACGACGGAGTCCCCGTCTGAGCCCCTGCTTCAGTTCCCATTCAAGTGACATGATCCCTCGCCTCCTTTATCACAGCTTCGCACCGCATCCGCCGCAGAATTTGGTGCCGGGCGCATTCTTTGTTCCGCACTCGCCGCAGAAGATCGGCTTTTCCATTGTCTGCTGAGCGGTGGGTTGATTCACAGGCTGCTGCATATTCTGAGTTGTCTGCATCGGCTGTCCGTTCATGTTCATGCCTGAAGCATCTGCCGCGCCTGCATACGCCATCTGAGGCTCTTCCGTCTTGCCTTTACTTAAGAGTTCCTTAAAGCTTCCTGACATACCCGACAGCTTACCGTAGAGATCGAAGGTGATAACCGTGTTCGGTGCCGCCTGCATGTAGGTCGCCATCATCTGACACATAATGTAGCTGTCCAAAAAAGCGAACTTGACTACCCAAGCGATCAGGCAGGCGAGAACAAACGCGATGAGCGCATTCCATTTCAGAAGCTTGAACAGAAGTCCAATTGGAACGAAAACCGCAACAACCATAAGGATCAGACCAAGCACGACCTTGACCATCGTCAGTGCAGCATTTTTCAGCAGCGCCTTCCAGTTCTGTGCATAGATCACAACTCCGTCCGCCGCACTCTTGAATGCCCCCTGTTCTTTATTGTAGAACGTCCAGCCAAGACAGCACTCGTCAACATAGCCGAGGGAGATGTCAACAAAGAATTTCGCAAGTCCTGCAACTGCGCTCATGCCGGGGATAAAGTCTAACGCTCCGGCAACCTTTTCAATGCCTCTCTGAATCTGCTTGACAGCGCCCGAGATCAGCTTATCTACCGCAAAGTAAATATTGGAGGTAGCAAAGCGTTCTTTAACCATCTTTTTGCCGTAGTCCACCTGATTTTCAGGGAATTGACCGGTTCTGCAGGCTTCTGCGATGACAGCGATATGTCCTGCCTTTACGAGATAACCGACGTAATGCATCAGGGCAAAGCGGACAGCCGGAATTACAGCAAGCCAGATGCAGAAGCAGACGACCAGACCGCCGTCTCCGAACAGCCAGCCGATGCCCATGAGTAGTGCCAGAAGAATTCCGTCAATTAGAAGGGTCGCCGCGCCAAGACCTAATTTTGCCATGCAGAAAGGCATGGATTTACTAAAAAGCTGTTTCGATGTCATGATGTGTTCCTCCTATGTTTACATTTATTCAACCTTCGCGCCACATTCGCCGCAGAATTTGCGGCCTTCGGGGATCTCTGCGCCGCATCCTGTGCAGTGCTTCGGTCCGGCAGGCTCTTGGGGTGCTTCGATTTTTGTGCCGCATTCACCGCAGAACTTTTTGCCCTCGGCAATCGCCGCACCGCAATTCGGGCATACGTTTGCAGCAGAAGAGGGCGTAGGTTCGGGCTCGGGAATAACCACCTTTGCGCCGCATTCGGAACAGAATTTGCGACCTTCGGGGATCTCTGCGCCGCATTCGGTACAAGTAAGTCCGCCGTTTTCGGTCGGCTGCGGAATTTCAGCAGCCGACACAGTCGCTTCCACTGCTGCTTTCGCTTCTGCCGCCGCTTTGGCTTCGGCTTCATTCTCCGCCTTTATGCGCTCGATTCCCGCTTTTGCATCCTCCGCCGCGGTGAGATGTGCCTTTGCCGCTTCGCAGAATTCCGTGACCTCGGGAGCAACCTCACTGCCGTTTATATAAAGATTGTAGTAGAACTCACCGATTTTCTTCCACTGCTCTGCGGCGAGATTTTTCTCCGTGTTGATTTTTGAATTGAGCTTGCTGATCTCGATTGCATCGCCCGTCTTATCGCCGATGTTTTTTGCGAAATCTCCGATCTTGTCAAAGAATGCCATGTGTATTTCCTCCATAAATATATTATTGTTCCAGTTTCTGTCCGCAATCGGGACAAAACTGCATACTGTTCGTTACAACGTGTCCGCAGATCTGACAGGTTCTGTGCCGTTTCTGATACTGCATATATACCGTTTCCCGTGGGAGCATCTTACTGCACTCCGGGCAGAACAGCTTCGATGCACTCGCCACCGTTTTGCAGTGTGTGCAGACCTTAATCTCCTTCATTCGTTCCACACCGAATCCGTATTGCTTCTTGCCCGCTTTTCTGATAAGACGGTAATTATCCGTCATTTCGTTCACCTCCGTACATCAGACGGACACCGCAGTAATTGCAGAAGGTGTTTTTCTCGGGCACTTTTCTGCCGCATCTCGGACAATATCTGGGCGGATCTTCCCAGGGTGTACAGTCCACGCAGTTCAAAACGTCTGCGTTGTACATGGCGTTGCAGATCCACTTGCCGCAGCGGTGACAGAGATTAAAATTCGCTCGCCCCTCTGTTTCCCATGCCAGCTTCAGTTCTTCCTCAGGTGAATCAGCCCGAATTGGTCTTGTCGTACATACCGCTCCACCACATGCCTCGCAGAAGAAGCGGTATCGGTTGCCGTTTGCGGTGTGTATAATTTTGAAGCTTGCCGTCGCGTGTTGTGTCACACTCATTTTGCCTCCCTTCTGCGGCTGTAAAATAATTTGTAAATTCGCATTAAAACCATTGAATCATTCAACGGTTCATGATATAATAGTTGTGAGAACCGATGGAGCGATCTCCGTCATGTACAGCGTCACTCACGGAGATTTTTCCGACGCCAATCGGAAAATGCGGGTACCCCGTTTGTCGGTTCAGTGGAAGCAAGTCACATTATACCCGTCCTTTTGGGATGCTTACGAGTACAATTATACGGATTTTTCCGATTCTGTCCCCACACCTTTTTCCGAAAAAGGGTGGGAAAACGAAAAATTTCACCGATTTTTTGCGTTTTTTCTGTAAATCGGGTGGGAAAACAGGGTGGGAAGCCATTCAGGGAGGGCATTTATCATGAAGAAACTGTTTTGTCTTATTTTCGTTCTCATTCTCACGCTCAGCACAGCCATCGGTTGTGAACAATCTCCACTTGACCCCAACAATCCCGTCACTCTGACCATGTGGCACAACTACGGCGGCGATATGCAGTCAACAATGGATCTGCTCATCGACAAATTCAATAGTACAGTCGGCAAGGAAAAAGGCATCGTTATCAATGTCACCGCGATCTCGTCAAGCGCAGAGCTGAACGAAAGTCTTACCATGATCGTCAACGATGATCCCGGTGCGCCTGAAATGCCGAATATCTTTACGGGATATCCGAGTATTGCCATCCAGTTCCAAAGCAAGGGACTGCTTGCCGATCTTGACAACTATTTTACTGATAAAGAACTTGGCGGATATATCGAAGCATTTATCGAGGAAGGACGCATTGCAGACGGCGGTCTGTATGTCTTTCCCATCGCCAAATCCACGGAGGTTCTTTATGTAAACCAGACGCTGTTTGACCGATTTGCTACCGAAACAGGTGCATCTGCAGATATGCTTTCCACCTTCGAAGGCATCGCAGAGCTGTCTTCCATGTATTATGAATGGAGCGGCGGAAAGCAGTTCTACGGCTCGGATTCCTGGTTCAACTTTGCCGAGGTTGGCATGGTACAGCTGGGAGACAGTATTTTCGACGGTGAGTCGCTGACACTTGACGGCGATAAGTACGCCCATATCTTCAATACTGTATACACCCCTGCCGTTACGGGCGGTATTGCTGTTTATGACGGATATTCCTCGGATCTTTCCAAGACAGGTGATCTGGTGTGCTCCACTGGCTCATCAGCAGGAATCCTATTCTACGGCGACACCATTACGTATGCTGACGGCACAGTGGAAAGCGTGGAATACAGCATTCTTCCGTATCCCGTATTTGAGGGCGGCAATAAAACCGCAATTCAGCGCGGCGGCGGTCTGATGGTTGCTAAGTCGGACGAAAAGAAGGAATACGCCGCGGCAGAATTTATCAAATGGTTTACCGCTTCTGAGCAGAACATGCAGTTTGTCGGCGAAACGGGATATCTGCCGGTTACAAAGAAAGCGTTCGAAGAGGATATGGACAGCCATCTCGAAACGCTGAAGGATGAGCGTATCATCAAGATGCTGGCCAGCGTTCTTGCCATGTACGAGGAATACACTTTCTTCACCGCACCTACCTATCCCAATTTTGATTCTGACAGCGACACCTATGAGGAAAATTTCAAGAAGCTTCTGAAGGATGAACGGGCAAAACACCTGGACGGTGAAGCCGTTTTTGCCGCTGATGCTCTTGCGCAGATGAAAAAATAAATGAATATGCTGAAACAAGCGATTATTCTCTGGCAGAAAGAACGAACAAAAAAAGGAACAACACTGCACCGCAGATTGCTCCTGTTCTTTGTCACGATTTCGGTGACGTTGATTTTAGCGTTTACGCTTCTGCTTTCGCTGTTTGGCATTACAGGCAGCGAGAAAAAGGCTGTGGTGAGCCATCTCACCACCGAAATTTCCATTATATCCGATACGATCAGCGAGGATTTCGGCCGCATATCATTGGGCGGCATCGCCATCGCGGAAGATATTGCGGAACGCAGTGACCGGTTCTTTGCGGACAAAGGTATTACCGCTGCGTCCTTTGCGGAGCATCCGGAGCTGATCGAGCCGATGCTCGGCGAGTATATGCAGACATTGATTTCCACCATCAACAACCGCTATTGCGGAGGCGTGTTTGTTCTTCTCGATGCCACTGTCAATCCGACTGCTCCAAATGCCGGCACCGCCAAGGCGGGCATCTTCCTCAAAAAAACACAGCCGATGTACACCTCTGCCACCGGAGTAGACATCCACTATCTGCGCGGTCCGGCTTCCCTTGCGCGGGATAACGGCATCATGCTGCTGGGACAGTGGCGAATGGAATTTGATGTGAAAGGACAGGATTTCTTTGGCAAGGTTCTTGATACCGCCAGAGCGAATCCGGAGCTTGCACTGTCAAGACTGTATTACTGGAGCGGCCGCATTCTGCTGAAAGGAAACAGCGAATCCGGCTTTATGCTCTGCGTTCCCCTGCGCAGCGAAGATGGTACCGTTTTCGGCTTATGCGGCATTGAGGTCAGTGACCGCATGTTCAAATCCTTTTATACGCCCGAGGGCGGCGATTTTGAGAACATCTTCACCGTCATGGCTCCCCTGTGTGAATCGGGATTCTGCACCTCTGAGGGTCTGATCGCAGGCAACTACTATCTGACCGGTACACATTGGGATTACGATCTGTGTGTCACCGAGAGCCATGATGATTTCATTCATCTGTCGGGCGGCGGAGAGAATTACGCCGGAAAGAGCGATTCCATCCGGCTTTACCCCGGCGGCTCACCTTACGAGGACGAAGCATGGGCTGCCGCCGTTCTGATGCCGCAGGATGTCCTGCACAGCGCGGTCAAAGGCAATTCCGCGTATTTTACGGTTATTGTCGTTCTGCTGCTGATCGTCAGCGTTATCGCCTCGGTGGTCATCAGCCGACGCTATCTGCGGCCGGTGAGCGCCGCACTGGATTCCATCCGAAGCCGATCCTATCATGAGCAGACCGATGTGCCGTACTCTGAGATCAATGACCTTCTGGAGTTCCTAGCTGAAAGCGACCGCGCTCATACGGAAGAGGTACAGCGTCTGGATAAGGAAAACAAAGAGGTCCGTTCCAAATTTGATATGGCGCAAACGCACATCACCCATCTGGCAGAAGAAAAGCTGCCCGAGGTTGACTCGGATAGCTTTGAGCGGTTCATGCAGTGCCTCTGCACGCTGACACCGAAGGAACGCTCGATCTTTGATCTGTATATGGAAGGAAAAAAAGCGAAAGAGATCCTTGTTCTCGCAGATATCAATGAAAACACGCTGAAATATCATAATAAGAATATCTACTCAAAACTCGGTGTAACCTCACGTAAACAACTGCTGGAGTTCGCCGCACTGATGAAAATTAAGAAAAAGGAGGTCTGATATGACCCTTGCCGAAAGATTGAACAAAATCATCCGGGAACAGAATCTCACAAAAGCAGAATTTGCCAGAAGAGTGGGGATCAGTGAAAATTATATCTACATTCTGACCGGCAGCCGCGGCAGTGATCCCGACAAGCCTATGGTCATCTCTGCCTCCCTCGCCAAGCTGATTGCACTGGAGTTTGGATATGACGAGGAATGGGTAATGCGTGGATAGAGAATCCACGGTCAAATATGCGAATACAGCACCCGCTGGTACAAGTGTACTTTGCGGGTGCTGTTCTTTGAATTTTGTGCT
>JAZNMQ010000023.1:0-36265 GCA_045579745.1 Candidatus Flemingiibacterium sp.
CCGAACCCTCTAAGTTCGAATGACAATGGTGTTTTCTTTATAAATTCTTATTTGATGCGGCTTTTTGAGGTCGCATTTTTTATTTTTCAATCGGACGAAAAAATAAAAAAATGCGAATTTTGCCAAAAGCCAAAATTAAAACATCACTTTTGAACCCCCTTAGTCCGATTATTCGATTTCAATTATTCCGAAAGTTACCGCATATTCTCGTTCTTTTTGTTCAGGAGTCTTGTATTGTATCTTCGAATGAGGACGGCGTGTGTTATAAAATTCTATGTAATCATCTATGGCTTGGTACAATTCGGTTTCGGTTCGGTATTTCTTTCTATAAAGCTCCTCTCTTTTTACAGAAGCAAAGAAAGATTCAATAACCGAATTGTCATACGGAACATAAGGCCTTGAAAAGGAGCGAACAAACCCCAATGCTTTAACATAGTCATTTAAAGTTTTCGAGCAATAATTTGAGCCTCGGTCGAAATGGAAAATCAGAGATGAATCAGGTAGGCGTGATTCATAAGCTTGCTTTAATGTCGTTTTTATAAGTTGGGTGCTGTTTTTCTTGCCTATTTTATAGCCGATAACCTTTCGTGCATACAAATCTATGATAACGCAAATATAATATGGTTTATCGTTGCACTTAAAATATGTAATATCACTTACCCAAACCTTGTTTGGTGCATCTGGATCAAATTCTTGATTTAAATAATTCTTATGCTTTCGAGCTTCATCGGTATAAAGACTCTTGGATACTTGACGAATGCTAACAAGCCCCATATCGCGCATCAATTCTCTAACCATTTTCGTGCTTGTTTTTATACCTTTGCTTTTCAAAACAGCTGTTATTTTCTCCGCACCAAAAATTTGATGGTTTTCGTCAAAGACTGCTTGTATTTGAATACGCAATTCTTCGCGCCGTTTGGCATACCACGTATTATCTCGTTTGTTTCGCAGAACATGGTTGTAATAAGTTCCACGAGCAATATCCAACGCATCACAAATCATGTGAACGCTATATTCTCCGGATAACTTTTCAGCTACATAGAGCTTTTGCTGTAAAGGGGCGTTAGGTAATACATTCGCCTTTTTGATAATTTCGATAATACCTTCCAACCGTTTGACTTTAGCTTCAAGTAAGTTGAAATTCCGTAATGTTAATCCTTTTCGTTTCGATTCCGCTTGCTCTCTTCTATAATCCGATAGCCACTTGTAAAAGGTACTTTTTGAAATTCCGACGGACTTAATAATACTTGTAGGCGACTCGGATTTTAATATGTAGCGATTTAAAATAGCTTGTTTCTCTTCGTAAGTAAGTTTTGATTTCATGATACAATCCTCCTTTTGAAAATTATATCATGAAAATAGTCATGTGTTTTCTCCTATTAAAGAGTTAATACTTAAAAGTTAATACTTGAAATTTTACAAAACTTGACAAATTTCAAATATATGATATAATGTTATTACTACTGATAGGGGGCACTATAACATGATACAATTGGAGAGAACTCAACAAATTAGTGATATTATTCACAATACAATACCATATAGCGGATTAGAAGGTGCAATAATCAGCACTCCTATTTTTAATCGTTTGCACCGTATTTTACAAAGCTCATTAGTTTATTTAACATACTCTTCAAATAAAGTCAAAAGATTTGAACATAGTATTGGAACCATGTACTTATCTGGAGAAATTTTTTATAACAGTGTGGTCAATACAACAAATTCAGGTAATGTTACACGGTTATTAACAGAAGCAGAAGTAGAACTTAAAGATTGGTTTGAAAATATAGATGTTTCTTCTGAGAAAATGCTAAACAATGATATTGTTGATAAATTTGATGACAAGATTTTAAGTGTCAAAGTTCCCGATTGCGCAATTTATCGTACGCATTTTCCACAAAACATTAAGCCCGAACAAAGTTTTGCATATTTTGTTTTATTTCAATCTATTAGAATTGCTGGTTTATTACATGACGCAGGGCATTTGCCTTACAGTCATGTATTTGAACACGCTACAAAATCATTATACTCTAAGGTTAATGATCTTCCGAATCCGAACAAGGCTCAAAAGCATTTTATTAACATATTGAAACCTTACTGTGAAGGTCAAAATGAGTTACACGAAGAAATAGGCAATGCATTATTGAAACAAATTAAGCTTGAGCTGTCAGAAGAATTGTCGAAAAACATAACTCAAGACAATATTTTTGTTCTTGCCGTTCTTTATTTTGTTGGCAAAATTTTAACTTCTATTCCCTCGGAAAACGATTTGTTTAGTGATTTGCATAGGATTGTATCCGGCATATTTGATTCTGATAGATTAGATTATTGTTCAAGAGATGCATTTTGTTCTGGAACACGAAAGGATGTAATTTCTTATCAAAGGTTATTTAACAATTTCAAGATTCTATCGCAAAAATTGCCTGCCGATACTCAAAACAATACAGAAGAATCACCTGTTAGAGAGAGAATTTTGTTTTGCCCTGCATTGAAAAATGTAACAGATGTTGAAGATCTTTTGGAACGCAGATGGAAAATATTTAGCCAAATTAATTTTCATCACAGAGTTCATAAGCATGAAATTTTATTTTCCGAGGTTCTATCATTTATTGGATTTGAGGAACTAAAATCAATAAAGGATGATGAAGATATTCCAACCATAAAAAATGGACAACCATTACCCCTAAAACTTAGCAGCATTTGGTGCTTGGTGGATTATCTTTCTAAAAACAATCGCTTAATAGATTATTTAATTATTCAACTTGACGATAGTTGGATGGATACTCTTTTAAAAGTGTCGTTTTTTGAAAAATATCAAGAGAATTATAGGGATGAAAACAGCAATTTCAATGATTATATGTGGAATATGTTTGATGAACTAATTTCGACGAAAAAGCACTTTTATTCCTATTTCAAACGAAATGTAGACTTAATTGGGTTTGATAGCTCTTTTAAAACAATGTGGCTAAATGAGAGTGCATATTTTGAAAATAGCACTATGAAGAGTATGTATGATCTCACGGTAACAAAAATTAAAGAAAAAAAGCACTACAATGCGGGATACGTATTTAACACAGTAACGAACTCTTTTATCAGTGTCGGCAAAAATAAAAGAAGCTTTTTCTACCATAGTGTTGAGCAAAAAATAAATGACTATTTAGCTACTGAGGAAGGAAAAAAGATTAATATATTACACTGTATTATCAGCCCGTGTGAGTTTTCTTTAGGATGCTATAATATAGGTTCCCCACTTTATCTTTGGGATAAAGATGAAAAAGCGCGTAGTGTAGAAATGGTGTCAATTTGTGCTGAATTGTTAAATCAGCAAAAAGCATCATATGTTCCGTTCCACTTATACTTTTTGCCATCTCACCCTAAAGATCCAAATCAAAAACCAAAATTTGAAGAACTTGAGAACTTGGTTCTTAAGATATTTATTGAAGAATTAAAGAAAATAAAAATTGAGCCAAAAAATGATCTATTGTTATTGACATTTTGATAATAATATGGTATAATATTAAAGCTCGGTTATTATCAAAAATTAACGGAGGAATTTAAATATGGATTTGATAATTCAAAAAACTATTTTGGAAATGGAAAAACCTTTTTTGATGTCTGATTTATTTAATAAATTGGCATTAGTAGGTATAACAGATAAAGAAGCAATTTTAAATGTTCTTGACGAACTTCTTAACATGGGTTTAGTAGAGTATTCAGATGTTAACGATGATTTGTCTGTTTATTATCAATCAGCGTTTGCTATAGCATGAAAAACATCCAGTTTTTACATAGAACAAGTGTGGAATTTAATATTTCATTAATGATGTCTATTTTTTGAGATTTCGTTAATTCAAACGAAGATATAAATGTCCATAATTGTTCGAATGTAACAGGTTCATTATCATGTATATAACCTATACAAGCGATATACGCCTGTTCTGTTGCGCTTGCTTTTTTATTCAAAGTAATATCCCCTTTTGGAATCGCAGTTAACTGCGATTCCATTTTATTTTTGTATTATTTAATGCAAAATATTCTCTACAATAAAATAAATGATTAATTCCAATTAAATATGATATTTTGGTGTCCCAACCGTGAAGTTCAAATCCCGTAAGCACTCCGCCAAAAATATCTTTTTTATAGCCCTTACACAAATGCGGCTTGATTTTTCATCAAGTCGCTTTCTTTTTAAATTCGAGAAAATAAACAAAGGCTGATTTTATCTCCCATGAAAATATTAAAATTAAGCTATGATCGGTAAAGGCGCAAATTGTTCAATTTGGAGCTATTTGCATTGACAAATACTACACAAGGTGGTATAATTAAGGTATTATATTTAACTTAAATAATACTCAAAAACTTAGTGAGGTGAAGCTTTATGATACTAACTGATTATTTCAGAAGCACCCCTGATTCGACATGGGAATTCGGCAGACAGTTAGGTATAAAGATGGGAACGATTCGGTTGCCGGAGGATAAGGATTTTGATCTTACCGATAAATCGCATTGGCAATCAGTTTACAAGCGTTTTGCCGATTATGGAATCACCCCATACATTGTCGAGCCAATGCCAAATTGTGTTCATGACCACATTAAAGCAGGTGACGAGCTGCGTGACGAAAGCATAGATAAAGTGATTCGTATGCTTCCGATTATGGAAGAATTAAACATACATATGATTTGCTTCAACTTTATGGCGCATATCGGATGGCTGAGAACATCCTCGGACATCAAGGAGCGCGGAGATGCGCTGGTTACAGGCTTTGATATGAATGATTTTCAGCCGACAGGCGCTCATATTACGGAAGAGGAGCTTTGGGCGAATTATGAATATTTCATCAAGGCTGTTATTCCTCATGCCGAAAAGCACGGAATAAAGTTGGCTCTGCACCCCGATGATCCGCCACTTGCTAAACTAGGAGATGTTTCAAGAATCTTTATTTCTGCTAAGAATATCGAAAAAGCTGTTACGGGTATAGTTAACAGCGACTTTTTGGGATACACATTCTGTCAGGCCTGCTATCAGATGATGGGTGAGGATTTGTATGAGCTTATCCCTCGCTTTGCAGAAAAAATCATGTTTGTTCATTTCCGTAATGTAACGGGAAATAAGCTGAAATTCCATGAAACCTTCCACGATAACGGAGATTTGGATATGCCTGCGCTCATGCGCCTTTATAAGAGCTGCGGTGTAGATGTGCCGATTCGTGTAGACCATGTGCCTACAATGTTCGGAGAGTCCATTCAGAACGCGGGCTACGATGCTTTAGGCCGCCTCTATGCTATCGGATATCTTAGAGGAATAGTAGAAACTGTAGATAAAATATAATTGATTGGAGATAAAAAATGAGATTTAGTCATCCTGAAGACATTATTGCACTCACACCCGATTGGAAAGGCGAGCGTACCCCCGACGGCCGTCCTAAGGTTCCGGACAGCTATCTTGATGCACTGAGAAACATGACTCTTGAGGAGCTGTGGAAGCCGATTTTCGTCAAAGGCTATGAGAATCAATTTTTGGCAATGAAGAGCATTCACCCCGAATTTAAGGAAAACGGTGAATTAAATTGCAAGCTTATCGGCCGTGCGGTTACAGCCGCTTACGGACCGTTCAGACCGGATTACTATGCAACCTCTATGGCGCAAGCCGCATCAGAGGGACGCACCGGAACGCCTAACCAATGGGTAATCGAATCCTTGCATGACAGAGATGTAATTGTCATTGATATGTATGACAAGATCTACAAGGGTACTTTTGTAGGTGGAAACCTCACAACTGCGATCAAGCACAAAACCGGTACGGGTGGTGCTGTTATCTGGGGCGGAATCCGTGACATCGAGCAAATGCAGAAGGTTGATACACAGGTTTATTACCGCGGAATTGATCCGACTCCGATTCGCGACTTCTCAATGATTAGCTTTAACGGAGCTATTCGCCTTGGCGACGGCGAGCATGCCGCTATGGTATTGCCGGGCGATATTGTATACGGCTGCAGCGGCGGCGTTCTGTTCATTCCGCCACAGCTTGTTATGGAGGTCGTTGACAGCGGTGCTAAGACTCAGGTTAAGGACCTTTTCGGCTTCGAGATGATCACACTTAACAAGTTCACTCCTGCTCAGATTGACAAGAATACTTGGACTAAGGAAATGCTCGATTTGTTAATGGAGTTTATTGAAACCGACGAGCGTGCGGCTGAATACAGAGGTCTTGATTGGAGCAAGGAATACGATATGGCAATCAACGGCGACCCCAACGATACGCAGTCTGCACTCTGATAACGATACATATTCTTAATCTGATATATAACGGTTATTCTATAAAATGCTATTTGACCCCCTTTGGCGGCATGGGAGATTGATATGACAAATAATTACCTATTAACCACAGATATGGCACAACAGCTGTACTATCAAGCAGTAAAAGACTTGCCGATAATTGACTACCACAATCATCTTTCTGTTGCGGATTTAGCAGAAAATCGCAGCTTTGACGACGTTACGGAAATATGGCTCAAGCCAGACCCGTACAAGCACAGAGCTATGCGAATTTGCGGTGTGCCGGAGGAGCTTATAACCGGCTCTGCGAGCAATAAGGAAAAGTTTAACACATGGTGCAAAACCTTTCCGCGACTACTCGGAAATCCGCTGTACGATTGGTCACGCATGGAGGTTGAAGGTGTGTTCGGCGTTAACATTCCGATTAACTCCGACAACTCCGAAAAGCTTTGGGATGCTATAAACGAGCGTCTTGCCGAGCCTCAATTCCGTGCAATGGAGCTCATGAACAGCTTCAATGTGGAATATGCGGCACCCTGCGTTTCCATGACAGATGATATCAGTGTATTTGCGAAATATAAGGAATTAGCTCCGTCCCTGCGAGGCGATGATTGGGCTTGTCCTACCCTTGACACAATTACAAAATTAGCCGAGCTGACGGGAAAAGACATATACGACAGCAAAACTCTGAGGGATGCCATAGGCGCACGCCTCGATGACCTGACGGCTGTAGGCTGCCGTTTCTCAGACCATGCGCTTAACGACGGCTTTATATATGTTGCTGATGACGGAAATTTTGAAGCTCGCCTTAAGAAGATTCTCGGTGGGGAAGTGCTGAGCGAAAATGAGAAGAATGCTGTTTCTTCCGATTTGCTACGCCTGTTCGGAGGCGAATATGCGAAACGCGGTTGGGTAATGCAGCTTCATATCGGCGCAAAACGAGATACAAGCACAAGACTTAAGCGAATTGCAGGTCCTGCCGGCGGCTATGCGGGAATTGGAAACAGCGTTTCCATCTCGTCACTGACGAGTCTTTTAAATGACCTGGAGCAGGGTGAATACGGGCTTCCTCGCACGATTCTGTTCACGCTGAATCCGATTGACAATGCCGCAATTTCCATACTCAGCGGTTCGTTTGTAGGTGTTACTCAAGGTCCGGCTTGGTGGTGGTGCGACCATTTGCAGGGAATGAGAGAGATGCTTGAGAACTTCAATGTTTTCAGCGTTCTTAGCACCTTTGTAGGCATGACTACAGATTCACGCAGCCTGCTGTCCTTGGTGCGCCATGACTATTTCCGCAGAATGCTTTGCGGTTGGATAGGGGAAAAGGCAACTCGCGGTGAGCTGCCGAATGATTACAGCCAGCTTAGTGCCCTGGCAAAGGCTATGTGCTATCAAAACGCTAAAGATTTGATTATATAAGATAAGGAGCTATAAAAATGTACGACGAATTTTTCAAAGGCAAAGTCGCTGTTGTAACAGGTGCGGGCGGACTTTTGAGCGGCCCGATTGCGATTGATTTGGCATCTAAGGGCGCGCGTGTCGTTCTTATGGGAAGAACTCTTGATAAGCTTGAAAAGAATGTGAAAATTATCGAGGAGAATGGCGGCGAATGCTGGGCGATTGAAGCAGATGTAAATGACGAAGCCGCACTTCAGGCGACAGCCGATATGATTCTTGAAAAATGGGGTCCCTGCCGCTTCCTTGTAAACGGTGCAGGCGGAAACAATGCTAAGGCGACAACCTCTCACGATGAGTTCGTGCCTGCTGAGATCAGCGAGGATAAGCCTGAAGATATGCGCGGATTTTGGGATATAGACATGGAAGCCGCAAAGCAGGTATTGCTTACAAATACCTTCGGCTCACTCATTCCAATGCGTGTGTTCTGCAAGCAGATGATTAGTGCCGGCGGCGGCTCTGTAATCAATTTTGCTTCGATGAATACATACTGCCCGCTGACTCGAAATGCGATATATGCAATGTCTAAGGCGGCAATTTCCAATTTCACACAATGGGCTGCAGGTTACTTCTCAAATCCCGATGCAAATATCAGAGTAAACGCAATTGCTCCCGGTTTCTTTGCAAACGAGAGATCGATCAAGATTTTAGGCTCTGCAGAAACAGGATATCTTCCGAGAGGACAAAAGGTAATCGATCATACTCCCTCAAAAAGATTTGGCGTACCCAACGATTTGCTCGGTACAGCGGAATTTTTGCTTAACGATAACAAATCAGGCTTCATAACGGGCGTTACTATCCCCGTTGACGGAGGCTTCCTGACACTTTCGGGAGTATAATTTCAGATAAAACTTCAACTTTTGATATTTTAAGCACACATAGAAACTGTCTGTCAATGCTTCAGGCAGGAGAGAAAGGTGGTCATAAAATGAGTGAATTTTCAGAGCTTTTAGTAAAGGACGGCGACAACGGACGTTATCGAATTTTGTTCCAGCTGCCGTATCTTGGCAAGGTAAAAGCAAGAAGCACAGATGAGATAGAATCGTCAAGCTGGTTTGTTGGCTGTGAAACCTTAGACCGTGATTATGCCAACTACGACCAGTACAAGGAATATCTCTGCCCTTTGGGAATCAAGTGTCTGCGTTTCCAAGGCGGTTGGGCGAAAACCGAAAAGCAGAAGGATGTATACAGCTGGGAATGGCTTGATCACATTATTGACGATGCTGTCAGCAGAGGTCTTAAGCCGTGGCTTCAATTAGGTTACGGTAATACCGTTTATGAGGGGGCAGGCGGAGATAACCTCGGTGCCGGAATGCCACTGTCAGAAGTTGGCTTTGCCGCATATTTGAGATGGGTTCACGGAATGGTATCCCGATACAAGGATAAGGTTTGGGATTGGGAGGTTTGGAACGAGCCCAATTTTGGCGATAACAAGATCAACACACCCGAAATTGCCGCTAATTTCAATATTGAAACAGCTAAGATTATCAAGGAACTGCAGCCCGATGCCAGAATATCCACTTTAGCTCTCGGTCACATCAATCTTGACTATGTAGAAAGATTCTTCAAATATTTGTCCGAGCACAATGCGTGCGAGCTGTTCCATAACGTGACCTATCACGATTATGTCTATAACCCCGATGCAAACAAGCTCGCGGTATACAAGATGCGTCAGATCGTTGAAAAATACGCACCGCACCTGATCATAAGACAGGGCGAAAACGGCGCTCCGTCAGAAAAGCGTGCGGGCGGTGCGCTTGGTGACTATGATTGGACAGAGCTTTCTCAGGCGAAATGGGATACAAGACGTATGCTTGAAAATCTCGGAAACGATATAGAGAGCAGCGTTTACAGTATCGTTGATTTGCAGTATAAGGGAAATGGCCCGATCAGAACGAAAAATTCCAAGGGACTTTTGGAATCCAATTCCGATAATATTGTTCTGAAACAAAAAATGGCATACTTCTCCGTTCAGACGGTAGCTTCAATTTTTGACGGCACCCTTGAAAGAGTGAAAGGAACATCATTCCTTCACAGCATTAATGGAACTGACACCGATAAATATTGGGTAAACACTGACAGAAGCATTTCCGTATACGGATATCAGAACAAGGAAAGCAAGCAAAGACTGTATGTATTTTGGAATGATGAAGCTATTCCGGACAATGGATGCAATATTGTCTATCGCGATTTCGCTTTTGTTAACAGCAATTTCCGTAATCCGGTTGTTGTGGACATTATTACGGGAAGCGTTTATGATATTCCTAAGGAGCAATGGAGCAGCGAGGGAAATATTGACCGGTTCCGCAAGATCCCCGTTTACGATGCACCGGTTCTGATTGCTGAAAAGAGTCTTATTTCACTATAAGCATCCGATGCGCTTACAAAAGCCAAGCTCTTAATATAAGAAAACAACCTATGTTACCAAGAAAAGTAGCATAGGTTGTTTTTGTATTCTGTATTAATATGAAAGCTCTACAATTGCGTAGCCGTTGATTTCGGGAACGTGAATTGTTCCGTCCTTAATATCGAGGGGCGTTCCCTCCGGAACGAGGCGAGCCGATTTGATATCATGCGGCAGATTAACCTTAATATTCACATCGCGGACAACGGTGCGCTCTTCGATTATATCAATGGTCGCGCTCTTTCTGACGGGGATATATGTAAGAATATGAAGATTGGTGCGCTTCTTATCAGCCTGATCTAGTACGCTGACAGTCATAGTAGAGGGACCGTCGTGGCGGACAATTCTATCGCTCATAAGAACATCGATCGCGTTAGAAATGAGCTTCTTGCACCATAGCGGTGCATTGCTTCTGTATTGCTTGAATACCGGATGGCTGAACAGAATCACATTTCCATTGCTGAGTGCGGCAGGGTATTCTTCGCCCTTAGCAGAGGGAGTGTATCTGTGTGAGCAGAAGTGATCGCCCTCGCGCTTGAAATATGGAGCGCGTGCGGTGAGCAACTCCTCTGCGCCGCAAGCTTCGATTACTTCACCCGGCAAATAGAATACATATTCGGTTTCATCCTCAAGCCCATTTGCAAGTTCTCCGCGAGCAACTATGAAATCGGGGTAAATATTTCTTTCGCCCGAGCTCTTTGCCGCAAACGATTTTGGATATTCGCCCGATTTGTTCTGACCGCCCTTAGCGCATGCGATTATTTTGCCGCCGTTTGAAATGTAGCTGTCAAGCTTGCCTGCAAAGCAGTCGCTTATAATGAGGTCATCGGGCAGAATTACGAGCTTGTATTCGTCGAGCGACATCTCCTCATCAATAATATCGAACTGAATAGCAAGCTCGTCGAGCATTTGGACGGCTCCGAGCATGCTGTCGGGCATACGCTGTTCGTATAATGGGTTTTCGGGTGTTACTACAGCTACCTCGGTCAGCGCTTTTGAAGGACGTGCCCACTCTATTCTGTCGGCAAGCTGGCTGTATACCTTTCCGATCAGACGATAGGTTGCCGGATTGAGTATTCCGTGTGGCTCAAGCTGATCGCCGATTGAGGATGCGAAGCCGTAGCTGAGCATTCTGAAGCATTCGAACTCAAGTGCGGCGAGATTTTTAAGGCTGTGGAAATCGCCCCATTCGGTGTGGAATTTTCCCGTCATGCCCATGCAGTCCCGTCCCAGCTTGCGTGCATAACGAGCGGTGAGAGGGAAGTGCATATATCCCCAAAATCCCGAGGGAAGACTTTCAAGCTCAAAGTGAGAATAGGTTTCCGCGCTTGCTTTTGTTGAGGGGCCTATGTGACCTGCGTTGTAGAAGATCGTGCAATCCTTGTTGTACTGACGGACAAATGCTGTCATTTCGGCCTTGAATCTGTCCATAACAGTCTTTGCAAAGGATCTGACCGCGTTGTCATCTGATACATTTATGCCTTTTTCTTTCATCTCAGCGCGGCATTTTGCGCACAGACAAGGGCGAATGCCGACGATATCGAAGAAGATTCCGTCAAGCTCATCGCCGAGCATTTCGACGATTTCCGCAGTCTGCTCCTTCAGAAAATCGACATAGCTTGTGTTTACGCAAAGCGACTGATAGAAGCCCGGCTCGGTGAATGCTCCGCCCTCATGTGAGCCGCTCCTTTGGCGGATAAGCCATTCAGGGTGGGTCGAGGCGCTGTGATAATCCCATTGAACGGTAATGTAGATAGGTGCGTTGATGCCGACCTTGTGCAGCGCTTTGATCTGGTCAATAAGCAGATTCTTGTACTCAAGATGCGGGTGAATAAGCTCGGGGAACTTCTTTGACGGATAATAAAGCCATCCGTGATGTCCTCGGGCAAATAGGGTCATAGATGTTATAGAGGCTTCCTTTGCTGTCTTTGCAAATTCTTCTGGTGAGAAGCTCGCACCGACTCCCGTTATATATTCAGATGTGTGAAAATCGAGATGTATCTGACGTGGAGAAAGTAGTTTCATGTTAGGGATCCTTTCGTAATACTATTTGTATAGCGGACCGTAGGTCTTGCAAGCACGATAATCTGCGTCTGAGAGATTTTCTGTGCCGTAAGCCGCCCATGTATGCGGACGGAAAATTCTATCAGCTGCGACATTGTGCATGTTTACGGGTATTCTGAGCATAGACGCAAGCGTAATAAGCTCTGCGCCTACATGACCGTAAACGGTTACGCCATGATTTGCTCCCCAATTTGCCATTACGCTGTAAACATCCCTGAACGCGCCCTCGCCCGTAAGATTAGGTACGAACCAGGTCGTCGGCCATGTTGGGTCTGTACGCTTGTCAATGACGGTATGAATTTCGTCGGGGAGGTCAACCGTGTAGCCCTCAGCTATCTGAATAACCGGTCCGAGGCCATCTACAATGTTTACACGGAGCAGGGTAACAGGCATTTGCGCTCTGCAGCGGAAATGGCTTGAGAATCCGCCGCCTCTGAAATATTCGTAATTAGCGCGGCACCAGTCTGTAGCTTCAAGGCAAGCATTGATATCCGCTTCTGTCATATCCCAGAATGGCTTTATGCAGCCCTCGCCGTTTTCATTTTTGCTTGCGCCGCTTCCGTCAAGTGCAGTTGCACCCGAGTTGATGAGATGGATAAAGCCATTAGCCGCTTTTCCATCGGGCTTAATGCCGGTAACTCTCTCACATGCCTCAGGGCTCCAATAGGTTCGAACATCATGGAAGCAGGGCGCGGAGCTCGAAATAAGGGTTCCGAGAAGCATGGAAACTCCGTTTAGCGTGTCATTTTCCGTAGCAAAAGCGGTTGGCATTTTTGCACCGTTCCAGTCAAAGCTCGAAGCCATTATAGCCTCGCTGAAATCGGCGTTCGGAAGCCAGTCTGTCCAATTTCGCTGACCCTGGAAGCCGCCTGCGACAGCGTTCTTTCCGAGTGCTTCCTCATGCCAGCCCATTTCGTCAAGCTTTTTATTGCCGAATAGAATATCGCGGAATATCATTGTCATCTTTACAACGAATTCCCAATCCTTATCAGGAGAAACAACCTTTGATTTTTTGATTACATCGGGGAACTCCTTGCCGGCATTAATATCAAGTCCCTCGCGGCAGTTTTCTTTAACCCATTTAAGGGCTTTTTCGTATTCGTCCTTGTCGTAAATCCCAAGCGTAATACGGCGCATTATTTCTGTCAGGTCAACCCACTCAGGGCGAATTCCGAGATACTTTCTGAAGAATTCGGCGTTGCAATAGCTTCCTGCGATGCCCATTGAAACACCGCCGAGGTTGACATATGATTTGTTCTTCATCCAGCCTACTGCTATTGCGCCGCGTGCGAAGCTGAGAATCTTCTGTGCAACGTCCTCGGGGATGGATGAATCGGTAACGTCCTGCACGTCATGACCGTATATCGAGAATGCCGGCATGCCGTTTTGCGCATATGCAGCCATTACTGCGGCAAGGTAGACCGCTCCGGGTCTTTCGGTTCCGTTAAAGCCCCATACAGCCTTGATTGTGTCGCTGCTCATGTCGTACGTTTCCGAGCCGTAGCACCAGCAGGGGGTAACTGAAAGTGTAGCTATAATGTTTTCCTTTGAAAATTGCTCGGCGCATTTTGCCGCCTCAGCTCCGCCGCCGATAGTCGTTTCGCTGATAACGCACATTACAGGCTTTCCGTCGGGATATTTGAGAGTACTCTCGATAAGATTCTTAGCCGCATTTGCCATATCCATTGTTTTGGCTTCAAGTCCTTCGCGAATACCGCCCCATCTTCCGTCTATGACGGGTCTTATACCGATTTTCGGATACAACATATTAAACTCTCCTTTATAATGTATTTAGTGTTTGTGGTTGACATATGGATATATTTATGCTATTATAATTGTATTATAAAGCATAATTGTATGTTTTGCAAGTGTGATTATGGCTATAAAATAGGACGATATTCACTTTTAGGAGAAAATATGAACTATAGTGAGCTGCATGAGAACTTAAAGCGAGGCTCGTTTGATTTTCCTGTCGAGCTTTATTATATAGATAAAAATTTCCCTCGCTATCAAATGCCGTTTCATTGGCATCTTGAGTATGAGCTGATAATTGTCTTGAAGGGGGATTTTGAGCTTTCGCTTGACGGAAAAAACATCATTCTGTCAGAGGGAGATTGCGTTTGGATTGGAGATGGAGTGCTTCACGGAGGGACACCGAAAAACGACTGCATTTACGCCTGCATTGTTTTTGACCTCGGAACTATACTTCACGACACACAGCTCTGCTCGCACAGCGCAACAGAATTCCTTGCAAGCGAGAACGGATTTACAACCTTCATGGAGTCAGGCTCCCGAGGTTCAATGCTTGCAGCGGAAATTTATAAGACCTTGCGTTCGGAGGAGAAAGGCTACGAATGGACGACGGTAGGGCTTATGTGGCAGCTCATGGGAAGTCTGCTTGCAACTAAAAAGGACAGCGCTTTAACTGACAGAGTGACTGTAAACAAGCTGAAAAACGTACTGACCTACATTCGCGACAATTACGATTTGGCGATAACGCTTGACGAGCTCGCCGAAATTGCAAATATGTCGCCCAGATATTTCTGCCGCGCATTTGCATGCTTGACAGGAAGAACTCCCATCGCTTATTTGAATTATTACCGCATCGAAATTGCGTGTGAGCGTTTGATTACGACCGGCGACAGCATAACTTCAATAAGCTTTTCCTGCGGATTCAACGATGCAGGATATTTTACCAAAATATTTACGCGTGAAAAAGGTGTTACGCCATCGGAATTCAGAAAAAACAGGCGTAATTTATTCTCATCCAAGCAGTAATAAAAATCTCTGTGACACAGAACAACGTGCTCACAGAGATTTTTGTATTAGTTAAAAAGCTTTTTGTAAATGGATATCATTTCTTGAGTATTGATTACATACGGGCTGTTTGCGTAGTTGCCCGCATCCTTTACATTGTTAATATACTCAGAGATTTCTGCATCAGTCAGCTTGATATTAACGTTAGACCATCTGACGATATTTTCAGCAACTGCAGAGGGGGAGTCACCGAGTGTGGCGCAGAATTTGTCAAGAAGCGAGGCTCCATCGGCTGAGCGCTGATTATATGCGAAGTATTCCTGCATGAAAGCACCGCAGGCTCTGCCGTGTGAAACACCTTTATAAAGCGTGAGATTATATCCAAGCGGATGTGTAAATCCCGTTCCGGTCGTGTTGATCGCAATTCCGCCTGCACAAGAGCCGAGCATCAGCGCATATCGCCAAGGTCTTAATTCCTCAATTGCATTATCCTTGTTGATGTGTTCAATGGCTTTGAGCGATGTATAAATCTGCTGAGCTCCGAACATTGCATAAAGTAGGGAATGAATCGTTGCCTTTGGAGAAAGATAGGATTCAACGCAATGCGAAAAGGCATCAAGTGCAGTTGAAACGGTGTAATCAAGGCTGAGTGAATCAGCGTATTTTCTGTCGAGGAAGGCATATCTGGGGTAGGAATTCGGATGCTTGAAGGTCTTTTTAATGTTCTGACCGTCAAGGGTGATAACCGAAAACGGATTGACCTCGCTTCCGGTTCCTGCGGTTGTAGGAATTGCAATAATCGGTAGGGAAGGCTTCAATTCAGCGGTGTAAAGCTCGCTCGGCTCAATTTCGGTGTTTGTTGCAAACGCCGCGATAGCCTTTGCGGCATCGATCGGAGAACCGCCGCCGATTGCTACAATAAAATTTGCACCGAATTCACTTGCAAGTCTGCCACCCTCGTAGCAAACTGACATAAGCGGGTTTTCCATTATGCGGTTGAAAATTGTATACTGGATGCCGTTCTGCTTTAAAACGACTTCGACATCATCAAGTGCTCCGCAAAGCCTTGCGGAGTTTTTGCCGCAAACGATTAAACATTTAGAGCCTAATTTGAATTTATCTGAGTTGGCTATTACGACATTATCGCCATCAATAATCTGAGTTGGCATATAGGAGTTAAACTTCATTTGTTAGCCACGACCTGTAAGTACAAGTCTACCTTTCTTATATTTTTGAATGTATGTTCAAGCCCGATTATAAAGCTAAAAACAATGTGGCACCATAGAATAAAGGCGCCGCACAGCGACGCCTTTTGAATTCTTAGATTACGCTGCAGGAGCAGGATGTGCTACTGTATACCAAGCGTTAAATACATTACCGAGAGCTTTTTCATTGCCTTCAGGATCAATTACAAACCAGCTCTGTACCTCTGTGTTCAGAACGAGATCCTGACGCCATTGATTGAAGAATTCCTCGATGGTTTCATCTGTCTGCTCGTCAAGCTGATCATAGAAATCTTTACTATAATCTATAACAGTCTGGAGAAGATCCATATCCACCATATCCTCGGTATAAATGAATCCGAAGTAGGGGCTGAGGACAGCGTCGAGATTCTGCTTCTTAGCAGCTTCCCAGTAATCTGCAGGCTGACCTTCGGGAGCATAGGTGATAAAGCTGTTGCCTATGTAAGCAGGATCCATGTTGTAATCATCGCTGAGAATGGTGATGACACCATCTCTGTCAACAGTATAATGCTCATCGAGAACACCGTATCTGAATGTATTGACAAACTCCTTGTTTGTGTTCAGGTATGTAACAATTTCCATCGCACGGCCAAGATTCTTTGTGTATTTGCTGACTGCAAACATACCGTCGTAAATGTTTTCAACAGTTCCCTGAGGATTCTGGATAACCTTTACAATGTATTCATCCTCGAATGCCTTGACATCCTGAGGTGTACCCTTGATAATACCTACACCGAACTTATCGCCTTCCTTGATGGTTTCAGCGCCGATATATCCGAGCTCGTTGAGCTTTCTTGAGTACTTGATGTAGTCTACCCATGCATTAACGCCGAAAAGGGACTTAGGAGCGCCGTTGTCACCGGAAACTGCATCTGCAGGAAGAATGTTACCAACAAGTGTACGAGAACCGTCGAATGTGAAGTAATTAAGGTTGATAGGAGTGGAATCGCCCATGAAAGGTGTGTAGGACGGTTCTTCGCGGCCAACATCAAGAATGAAGTTGTAAGCATCGTTGAAGCTTGAGATGTTGTCTGCGTCATAGTAATACTTCGCCATCAATTCTTTGTTGAGGAGAATGTATGTATATTCGCCGATCTGGTGGTTGTTGAGGATTGCAACTGTTTTGCCGTTAACCTTGCCGGCTGTGAGGAATGTGGGGTGAACATATGACTTGATAAGCTTTGAGGAAGCATTGAGCGACTCGTCAAGAGCTGAGAGAACGCCCATTTCGCTGTACTTCATAAGCATATCATAATCTGTCATAAGGAAAATGTCAAGCTGAGTATCTTCAATCTCGGGATACTTGGTTTCAGGCAGACCGTACTCGTCAAGGATTGTTTCGTCAGCTTCCTCGGTGGTTTCGCCTTCAGCAGTAGTATCTTCCTTCTTTGTGGTTTCCTTGTTCTTCTGAGCTTCTTTTTCAGCTTCTTTTTTAGCTGCGAGCTCCTCAGCCTCTTTTGCAAGCTGAGCTTCTATCTCATTCATCTTGTTCTCGAGAGCCTTGTCATAGTCTTTCTCTGAAAACAAGTTGAGCTTGATTGCAGTGTTAAATTGAGCCTCCGTAATATTGCTCATTGCTTCTTCAACAGCAGCAATAGCTTCATCTGTAGTGCCCTCACCCTTGATACCCCAAATGTTGAGGGTCATTGCGCGGGATGAAGTCGCCCCATCGATTTCAAGAGTGTTGGGGTCTGTTTCTTCTTCGCCGCATGCTGTAGACATTACCATTGTAAACAGCATTAAAAAGCAAAGCACTAAACTTATTATTTTTCTTTTCATTCGCTTATCCTCCCGATATAAATAAAGAAACTATACCTTTATAATTGTACACTATTGACGGCAATATGTCAAGTTGTTTTTTTGACCACAGACATCTTTCGCAGACCTCAAAAACTCAGCAAAACCGTAAAAAACCGATAGCTATTGTTGTAAAGTTACCAATCAGGTCCGCAAAATTAGTTATTACGCCGAAAATATAGTACACTATGAATAATATTTTAAGTTGCAATTTGTCAAACGCGCCGAATATTAGTCAAGATAATCCTTTAAACGCTTGGAGCGGCTTGGATGTCTGAGCTTGCGAAGGGCTTTTGCTTCAATCTGACGAATGCGCTCTCTTGTGATGTTGAATTCCTTGCCTACCTCTTCAAGAGTTCTTGTACGTCCGTCATCAAGACCGAATCTGAGCTTGAGCACGTGCTCCTCGCGCGGAGTCAATGTGTGAAGTACCTCGTTGAGCTGCTCGCGAAGGAGTGCATACGATGCGGCTTCTGCGGGAGCCGGCGAATCATCGTCGGGAATGAAATCTCCGAGATGGCTGTCCTCCTCCTCGCCGATAGGCGTTTCAAGTGAAACCGGATCCTGCGCGATTTTCATTATCTCGCGAACCTTTTCGGCAGTTGTGCCCATACGCTCGGCGATTTCCTCAGCCGATGCCTCTCTGCCGTATTCCTGCAAAAGCTGACGGGAATAGCGGGAAACCTTGTGAATGGTTTCAACCATGTGAACGGGAATTCTTATCGTGCGAGCCTGGTCGGCGATTGCACGCGTAATAGCCTGGCGAATCCACCATGTTGCGTATGTCGAGAATTTGTAGCCTTTTCTGTAGTCGAACTTATCGACCGCCTTCATAAGACCGAGGTTGCCCTCCTGAATAAGGTCGAGGAAGAACATTCCCTTGCCGACGTATCTTTTTGCGATTGAAACAACCAAACGAAGATTTGCTTCAACAAGCTCATTCTTTGCAGCCTCGTCGCCCTCAGCCATTTTCTCAGCGAGAATCAGCTCTCTGCCGTTGTCAAGAAGCGGAACCTTGCCTATTTCCTTGAGGTACATTCTGACGGGGTCGTCAATCGAAAGGCCCTCTTGGATAAGCATTTTTTCCATTTCTTCAGCTGATTCGTACTGCTCAACCTCAATTTTGATATCCTCAAATTCGGGACTGTCGAGATAATTTACCTCAATGCCGTTATTTTCAAGATCCTCATAGAGCTTGTCGATCTGGTCAATATCGTAATCGACCTCTCCGAGCGCTTCGACGATTTCGCTGGATGTGAGTGAGCCCTTGCTTTTGCCGCGAGCAATCAGTTCACCTACGTTGAATTTCTTCTCGTCGTCCTGCTCATCTACAGCTTCGTCAAAATCCTGATCCTGCTCGATTTTTATATCCTGTTCTTTTTCTGACATAATTATATAATCCTTTCACTAGAATAATTATTGCGTTTTTGAAAGCTTCCGCTTCTTTGCCAAAATGTCGGATATTTGCGTCAGCTCATCCTTCTCGGAGTTTAGCTTTCGGGTTTCCTCTTTAAGCCGATGTATCATATCCATAAGAATCTCGGAGCCGTTTTGAGAAAGCTTGCTTCGTCTGACCGTCATTGATGTTATGCGTCCCATTTGGTCAGGGTCAAACGCCTCATTTAACAGACTGATATCAAAGCTTCCGCTGTCCGAGCATCTTGAAATGGCTTCGCTGAATACACTTCGGTTGAACTCCGAAAAGAAATCGTCAGCCGAGAGCTCGATTTTACCGTTTTTGACTGCGGCAAGATTCTCCGGGAAAAGCAGTAAAATTCCGAGTATGTTTTCTTCCGTATTGACGGCTGCAGTGCTCTTGACCATGTCGGGATTGACCCGGTCGCCGAAGCCTGCGGTTTTGTTTAAGATACTCTGAAATTCACTCTTTTGTTCGGCTTTTTCTCTGCTGCGTATAGCTCGCTTGACATCGCTCTTTAAGCTGTCGCGCGGTATTGAAAGCTTTTCCGAAACTACTCCGATGTAAACCTCACGCTCTGCCTCGGAATAAATTTCGCTGATAATGCGACAAAGCTCAGCCGATGCCTTTACGCGCTCGTCAACGATGGAAATATCGTGTCGGGAGAGCACGCCCTCAAGCTTAAACTCAAACTGTGCACGGCTGTTATCAAGTAAAAGCTTGAACTTTTCATGAGAGTTCGTTCCTGCCTTGCGAAGAAATTCGTCAGGGTCCTTTGCTCCGGTTATGCGCAGGACGCGCACATCAAGACCAACCTCACCGAGAAGCTTCATCGCCTTGTTTGCGGCTCTTTGACCTGCCTCGTCGGAGTCGTATGAGATAACGACCTGCTTTGTGTATTTAGCCATGATTCGAGCTTGCTCAGGTGTGATCGCTGTTCCGAGTGTTGCCACAGCATTTTCAAAGCCATGTGCGTGAAGTGCGATTACGTCCATGTAGCCCTCGCAGAGAATGATTCTGTCCGAGCAGCATCCCTTGGCGTAATTGAGTGCAAACAGGTTTCGGCTTTTCTTGAACGCAGGTGTATCGGAGGTGTTCAAATATTTAGGAATGGAATCGTCCATCACGCGTCCTCCGAACGCTACCACGTTTCCTGTTACATCAATTATTGGGAAGATTACACGGTTTCTGAAATAGTCATACGGCTTGCCGGTCTTTTTTGAGATGCCGCACAAGAACCCGACAGACATTTCCTCTGCGGTATAACCGCGCTTCATGAGATGTTCGGTCAATGCTCCAAAATTGTTTGGCGCATATCCAAGACCGAAATGCTTTATCACCGCGCCGGACAGTCCTCGCTCTGTAAGATAGCGAAGTGCCTCCGCGCCGACGACTTTATCGTAAAGGCAGGCATGGAAATAACGCGCCGCCTCGCGATTCATAGATAATATCCGCTCGCGCTTGATGCCGGCACCGACATCGTTTTGATCTCTCTCATCCTGGATGATTTCGATTCCCGCACGCTTTGCCAAAAGCTCAAGTGCCGAGCGATAGTCGATGTTCTCACGCTTCATTATAAATGTTACGACATCTCCGCCCGCGCCGCAGCCAAAGCAATAAAAGCTTTTGGTCGAGGGGAACACCGTAAATGACGGAGTGTGCTCACTGTGAAATGGGCATAGCCCGTTCATGTTCGAGCCGGCGCGCTTTAGCGTTACATAGCTCGAAATGACGTCTGTGATATCACAGCGATATTTTATTTCTTCAATTACTTCGGGTGATATCATATGTATTTCGGTACGCCTTACGGCGTGATACCGCTCCATGTATTAGGTATGAAAAGCTGTCTGTAGAGATTTATTGCATGACGGTCGGTCATTCCCGAAATAAAATCCGCAGCACAGCGCTCGATTGAATCTGATTTTGTCATTTCAAAGTAAAATTCGGGCATTTTATCGGGATGGCTTACAAAATACTCAAAAAGCTTAACGATAAGACCGTGTGCGCGTTCCTCCTCGGCAAGCACATGCTCGCTTTTGTAAACCTCTGAGAAAAGGAACTCTCTGAGCTTATTTGTTGCCTGCTGTACATCGGGCTCCATAGAAATTGTCGGCTTATTCGTGCTGCAGCGAATTACGCTTATTACCATTCGGTTAATGCGCTCCGAATGGGTCGAACCGAGAGTTTTCCGAAGCTCGGAGGGAATATCTGATTCCTTTAATATCCCTGCGCGAACGGCATCGTCAATGTCGTGGTTGATATATGCGATGCGGTCGGCGAATTTTACAAGCTGTCCCTCAAGGGTTGCCGCCTTGTGCTCGCCCTGGTGGTTTAATATTCCGTCGCGGACCTCCCACGTCAGGTTGAGCCGCTCTAATTTTTCTACAACGCGAAGGCTTTGCTCGTAGTGAGTAAACTCAGGCAGACAGTAGCGCTGAAGTGCCGTTTCGCCTATGTGACCGAACGGTGTATGACCAAGGTCGTGACCGAGCGCAGCGGCTTCGGCGAGGTCCTCGTTTAAGAATAGCGCTCTTGCAAGAGTTCTTGCGATCTGTGTTACCTCAAGCGTATGAGTTAAGCGTGTTCTGTAGTGCTCAACCTCGGGTGCTAAAAAAACCTGAGTTTTGTGCATAAGCCGCCTGAAGGATTTGGAATGAATTATTCTGTCGCGGTCGCGCTGAAACTCTCCACGCACCTCGGAAGGCTCAAGAGGGATATCACGTCCGCGTGAATTTTCTTCACGAAAAGCATATGGTGACAGCATGGATTCTCTGTTCTCGCGAAGAATATCGGCGATAGTCTTTTCGGTCATGCTTCACACTCCTTATGCTTCATAAAAATATTGACGACACGCATGCGTATATAATACGCGCATTCATCCTGATTCACTCCGATTCGCTCGAAAGTTTACAAATGATTAAAAAACGTGCGTCGATTTTCGACAAACAAGGAAAAATCACGACTTTTGAAGCCCCGATGCGTGTCGAAAAGTATACATAATATATTATATCATATATTTTGCAAAAAAACAAGTCTTTCTGAATTATTTTCTGAGTAAATACATAATCTTTCAAGCTCGTCGGTTGACAAGGCAATAAAAATCTGATATAATAACGATATATTTGTGTGGGAGGTGGCGCCATGTCGGGTTTTGACGGCTTTATCGGAAACGAAAAACTGATTTTGCGCCTGAAGCGTGACATCCGCGACGGAAGACTCTCACATTCTTATATAATTGAAGGCAAAAAGGGAACCGGAAAACGCACGCTTGCAAGACTTATATGCGCGGCTGTTTCCTGCCTCGATGATTCGGCTTGCCGCCCTTGCATGAAATGTACTGCGTGCGACAAAATCATGAGAGAGCAATCTCCGGATGTGATTTACGTCACGCCGGAACAGGACCGTGTTCAGCTCGGCGTAGATGTTATTCGCCGAATGCGTGAGGATGCGGTTTTCGCTCCGAATGAGCTTCCCGCAAAGTTCTATATCTTCCCCGATGCCGATGCGATGAACAATCAGGCGCAGAACGCATTTTTGAAGATTTTGGAAGAACCGCCGCCAAACGTAATGTTTCTGCTTCTGTCGGAGGACTCCGAAAAGCTGCTTGCGACAATAAGAAGCCGTGCGCCCACACTCAGACTTGAGCTGCTTTCCGATGAGGAGCTTGAGATGGCACTTGAAAAAAATCCTGCCGCTTCAAGGCTTAAGAGCGGTGACAATGCCGCTTATCTTGCGGCAATAAAGCTTGCCCACGGAAGCCTTGGCAGAGCGATCGAGCTTTGTGACCCAAAGCAGGCCGCGGCATGCCTTGAGCTTTATGAAAAGGCGGAACGGTACATAGAGCTGCTCGCTTCCCGCAAAACAGCCACGGACGAGCTTGCGTTTTATGAATACGCATCAAAGCTTGTTGCGGCTAAGCAACGCGAAAAATTAGCTCAGATTTTCGAGCTGCTTTCCGATGCTGCAAGGGACCTTTGTACATTAAAGCTTGCAAGATCGGCAAGACTGATTTTTTGGGTGTCGGAGCAAAAGGCTGTTGATATGTCGGACAAATTTGCTCTGTCGTCGCTTATGAGGCTTGTCGAGATTTTTATGGAGGCGCGCGATTCGCTTGAATATAATGCAAATCTTAATCTGATTCAGGCGCGCTGTGCCGCAGCTGCTGCCTCGGTCGGAAGACGAAACGCTAATAAACTAACACACAATTAAGAAAGGTTTCAAAACTAATGGATATAAACGAAAATAAACCCCATACACCTCAGGGCGATAATGGCGGCGCAAAAAAGCCTTATCACAAATTCCATCGCCGCCGCCCGAAGAATAAAGGTGAAAATCAGCAAAATGCTTCAGGCGGCACGATAAACGTGCGTCAGGGCCGCTACGATGCTCCGCCTGCTGATACAGACAAGGCGCAGGAAAATAATCCTGCCGCACAGCCCGCAAACCGTTCGGGCGAGAATAGTGAGCATAGATCACGTCACAACAGATCCCGCCATCACCGTTCAAATAACAAGAATCGTGAGCATCAGACTGAGGCGGCAGAGTTGTTAAAAAATGAGGCGACAGGCGTAAGCGAAGAAGCGAAGTCCGGGCAATCGACTGAGATGAGCGATAGCTCTTTTGCTCCAAAGGAGGACGCAAGCCGCCATCCTCGCCACTCTCGCCATCGCGGAGGACGCGGACGCAGACATCGCGACAATCGCGAGCATGAGCCCGTGATTCAAGCTGAAAATGAAGCATCCGAAGAAATCGCCACCAAATCTGACGAGAGCACTTATACCGAATATACAACAACCGCGGGTGCGCTTGATGCTGAGGTGCTTGAGGAATTGAATTCAATCGCACCGCAAAATCTTGAGGAAGCATACCAGCCCGAGCCCGAGCTTCAGATGTATGAAATTATCGGCGTTCGCTTCAAGAGCGGAGGAAAGATATACTTCTTTGATCCAAACGGTGAGAAGTTCGATAAGGATGAGGCTGTTATAGTTGATACGTCGCGCGGAATTGAGTTCGGTTTTTGCGATGTGGCAAACAGAATGGTTTCCGAGAGGGAGGTCGTTTTACCGCTCCGTCAGGTGGTCAGACGCGCTTCGGCTGAGGACATTGCGCATCACGAGGAAAATGTCGAGCGCGAAAAGGAAGCACTTGAGATCTGCACGCAGAAGATTGTCGAGCACGATTTGAAGATGAAGCTTATTGAGGTTGAGTATACATTTGACAACTCAAAGCTTTTGTTCTATTTCACCGCGGAGGGAAGGGTAGATTTCCGCGAGCTTGTAAAGGATCTCGCATCTGTATTCCGCACGAGAATTGAGCTAAGACAAATCGGTATCCGCGATGAAACGAAGCTTCTTGGCGGTATCGGCATCTGCGGAAGACCCTTCTGCTGCAAGACATTCCTTTCCGATTTCGTTCAGGTTTCGATAAAAATGGCAAAAGAGCAGAATCTGTCACTGAATTCTGCAAAAATCTCAGGTGCATGCGGCAGACTTATGTGCTGCCTGCGATATGAGTACGACACCTATCAAGAGGAAATCAAAAAAACTCCAAAGGTCGACCAGATCGTTTCGACTGCTGAGGGAGAGGGCGTTGTAACCGAGGTTCAGCCGTTGGCGGGCCTTGTCAGAGTTCGTTTTACAGGCTCGGATAAGCCTCCGATGATATTCCACAGAGATGATATAAAGGTCATCGGCGGAAAGGGCTTTAACAAATAGTACGTAGTAGATAAAAGCAAATTGCTATATTTAGGAGATAAGCCATGACCAACAGAGAACGTGTGTGCAGGGCAATAAGATTTGACAATCCCGACTATGCACCTTATCAAGTGGACTATACCAAAAATATGTTCGACCGAATGGTTGAGTATACAGGCGGCACTGACTTCAATAAAGGCGTAAACCACATCTCAAGTGCATACCTTATAAAGCCGCAAATCGCACTCGGCGACGAACGCTATAAGGATGAATTCGGCGTAATTTGGAATAAATCCGGAGTCGATAAGGACATCGGAGTTATTGAGGGAGCGCTTATTTCCGACCCCGAGGACATAGATTCCTTCGAGCTTCCCGAGGTTGACGAAGCGTACATAAGAAGCTCGATGG
This sequence comes from Candidatus Flemingiibacterium sp., assembly GCA_045579745.1. Lineage (GTDB taxonomy): Bacteria > Bacillota > Clostridia > Oscillospirales > CAG-272 > Flemingiibacterium. Next base: position 25,519 of record JAZNMQ010000023.1, read on the forward strand.
AGTGGCTTATGAAGTCGGCCGGTGACAATTTCCGTATGGCATCAATCGGATTTTCGCTTTTTGAGCGTGCATGGACGCTTTGCGGAATGGAGGATTTGCTTTGCTATATGATAAGCGACCCCGAATTCGTTCACGCTCTGATGGAGAAGATCTGCACGCGAAATCTGAAGATCGTGGACATTGCGCTCGAATATGATATCGATGCATTTTACTTCGGCGATGACTGGGGACAGCAAAAGGGACTTATCATGGGACCTGACTGCTGGAGAGAGTTTATAAAGCCTTATCTTGCGCGTATGTACTCGCGTGTTCGAGATGCCGGTAAGTTCGTGGTTCAGCATTCCTGCGGAGATATCCGTGAGATTATGGATGATGTTATTGAGTGCGGCCTTAACGTATACAATACCTTCCAGCCCGAAATTTATACGCGCGACTATGTGAAAACGCTTTACGGAAGACTGACGATTTACGGCGGCATTTCGACACAGCAGGAGCTTCCCACCTGCACTGCGGACGAAATTTACGAGATCACACGAGATTGGATCTCGCGTTTCCCAGATGGAGGACTTATCTGCGCACCGACGCATGCTATTCCGGGTGACGTTCCGCCCGAAAATGTTCTCGCGATGATCCGCGCGATGAAGCAAAGATAATCTTTTGAGCGGAAATTTGTGCAAAAAGTATTAGTATCCCAAGAAATTATTATTTTATTATAAATTGCAAATAATTTTTTTCGCTAAACTATTGCCAAGTGTGATTTTTTGTGATACAATTATATCGTAAAATATTACATGGAGGTGTGTTTGAAATGGCATATAAGATTAGTGATGATTGCATCGCTTGTGGTGCATGTGCAGATGAGTGCCCTGTAGGCGCAATTAAAGAGGGCGACGGCAAGTACGAAATCAATGCTGATGAGTGCATTGAATGCGGAGCTTGCGCTGATGCTTGCCCTGTTGACGCTCCTAAGGCTGAATAATCAGTTTAGGTTACTTAATGCAAAAACATGAGGCTGTCGCTCTGCGGCAGCCTTGTTGTTTAACTTTGTAAAATCTATAATAAGTTGGAGATCATTATGACTATTACATATACAGTCGGCAGCTCGTTGTATGTCAACACGACCAATCGCTGTTCAAATTCATGTGAGTTCTGCGTCCGTTCGCATGGCGAAGAGCTGTACGGCGACCTTTGGCTTGATCGCGAGCCGACACGCGAGGAAATACTCGCTGACATTGAAAAACGCACACTCGGAGATTACGCAGAGCTTGTTTTCTGCGGATACGGCGAACCGACGGAGCGTCTTGACGATATTCTGTGGGTTTGCAGAGAATTAAAGGCAAGGCACGATATCAAGATCCGAATCAATACGAACGGTCATTCCGACCTTATAAATAAACGCGATACCTCGGCTGAGTTTGAGGGCTGTTTTGATGTTGTTTCGATCAGCCTCAACTGTGCAAATGCGAAGGATTATCAAAGAGTTTGCCGCTGTGAGTTCGGCGAGGCAGGCTTTGATGCTCTGATCGACTTTGCAAGCAGAGTGAAGAATTACGTTCCTACCGTTATTCTCTCGGTAGTGCGTGGCGCAATACCTGACAGCGATATTGATATCTGTCAAAAGATTGCTGATGATATCGGAGTTACGCTTCGCGTAAGGGAAATGCTGTGAGAGAAAAACCGTTTTCCGAGGGCTTTTCGGACGAAAAGCTCGCTTCAATCGGCATAACATCGTTTGGATATATTAAAACGGCGGATATACCGTTTTCCGCCGAGGTGAGAAGCTTTTGCGACGGGAGCACCGGAAAAGGGTGCGGCAACTTCGAAAAATCGTGGGCTTGTCCGCCTGCGGTCGGAACGTTTGAGGAATGCCGCGCGGAGCTTCTCGGATATGAGCGAGGCCTTGTTTTTGCGGCTGTTTACACCTTGGAGGATGAATTTGATTTTGAGGCGATGAAGCGCGGGCATGCTGATTTTAAAAGGATCACCGACGCGCTTTATGAAAAGCTCGAGCGTCCGTTTATCATCCTGTCGAATGAGGGATGCAGGCGCTGCGACGCGTGTACATATCCGGACGCACCATGCCGTTTTCCCGATATGCTGTTCCCATCTCTTGAGGGATACTGTGTGCTTGTCGGCCAGCTTGCAAAGGCGGCAGGTATGAAGTACAATAATGGCAAAAACACCGTCACGTTCTTCGGTCTTGTATGCTTTAGCTGATATTTTCGCATGGCTTCAACAAAAAATTTACATATTATTTTTGAATACCTCTTGATTTAAAGGTAAAAATAGGGTAAAATATTAAGAGTGAAAATAATTTAACAAAAAATAGGAGCGTATTATTATGGCACTTGTAAACACAAAAGAAATGTTCAAGAAAGCTTACGAAGGCGGCTACGCAATCGGTGCTTTTAACATCAACAATATGGAGATCGTTCAGGCGATTACCGAAGCTGCAGGCGAAGCTAAATCCCCTGTTATTCTTCAGGTTTCCGCAGGCGCAAGAAAGTATGCTAAGCAGGAGTACCTCATGGCTCTCGCTCAGGCTGCTATCAAGGACAGCGGTATTGACCTCGCTCTCCATCTTGACCACGGCGCAGACTTCGAAATCTGCAAGGCTTGCATCGACGGCGGCTTTACTTCCGTTATGATCGACGGCTCTCACCACTCCTTCGAGGACAATATCGCACTTACTAAGAAGGTTTGCGAATATGCTCACGAGCGCGGAGTAGTTGTTGAGGGTGAGCTTGGTAAGCTCGCAGGCGTTGAGGATGATGTAGTTGTTGCTGAGGGCGACGAGCTCTTTACAGACCCCTCTGAGGTTGAGGAATTTGTTACAAAGACCGGCGTTGACTCCCTTGCTATCGCAATCGGAACCAGCCACGGTGCATACAAATTCAAGCCCGGCACAAAGCCGCAGCTCCGCTTTGATATTCTTGAGGAGGTTTCTCGCAGACTTCCCAACTTCCCGATCGTTCTTCACGGCGCAAGCTCCGTTGTTCCGGATCTCGTTCATGAGATCAACGCTTGCGGCGGTAAGCTCGACGATGCTATCGGTATTCCTGAGGAAATGCTCCGTCAGGCAGCTCGCATGGCAGTTTGCAAGATCAACATCGACTCCGATATCAGACTTGCTATGACCGCAGGTATTCGCCGTGTAATGGCTGCACAGCCTGAGGTATTCGACCCCAGAACCTACCTCTCTGTAGCTCGCGACGAAGTTAAGAAGATGGTAACTCACAAGATCACAACCGTTCTCGGTTCTCAGAACACTCTTTAATTGAATACGATCGGTGCCGAAGCCTTGGCTACGGCACCGAAATTTTAAGGCAGTACCGCATGATTCTGATGGTGCAGATGCGCCAGCGGATTTTTCGTCAGTCCAAACAAAAATCCGACGGCAGGGTAGATCCCCTGTCAAGGATTTTTGTGACGAATCACGGAAAAGACGCCAGCAGATGTGCCATCAAGGCGGAAGCCGTGAATTGTGCGGTGCTGCCTTAAGTATTTGTTCGGAAAGGAGCATTACCTGTTCTTATGAAATGGACGGAGAATTTTTGCGTTAATTCACACGATTGCGATTCGTCGGGGCTAATGCGCGCGTCGCTCGTTTTAAGATATATGCAGGAAACTGCCAATCTGCAACTTAAAAAATTTGGTCCGACTAATGAAGATCTTCGAGGCAAGGGAATGGCGTTTATTCTCAGCCGTGTTAATATGAGTATTTACCATCCGCTTTTGGCGTATGAGGATTTTTCCGTCAGCTCATGGGCATGCGAAAGCCGCGGAGTAAGCTTCAACCGCTGCTATTCAATTCGTCGCGGCGATGAGCTTATTGCTGAGGCGACGTCGGTTTGGGGGCTTGTTGGTATTGAAGACCGAAAGCTTTACCGCGTTGGTGACATCGCGCTTGGCTTTGATATAGATGAACCGCTTGAGCTTGATGTGCCAAAACGGGTGCATATTCCGCGTGAAATGAATCTCTCTCTTATCGGTGAGCGGTCTATAGTTTACAGCGACCTTGATATTAACGGGCACATGAATAATACCAACTATCCCGATATGCTGTGCGATTTTATTCCCGGGATGACAAAAAAACGCGTCTTAACTCTTTCAATCAGCTTTGCAAATGAGGCAAGGCCGGGCGATGTGCTAAAGGTATATATGGCACAAAGCGATGATCAATACTACTTTAAAACCGTTCGTAGCGATGGCGCGACAAATGTTGAAGCTGTCGTTATGGTAGATAGCATATAAAATGAATAACGAAATGAAAATAATAGCCCACATTCACACGGATTTTCCCGACAAGTTCGGGATTCCGCGTCAAAGTGGGCTACTTGATATGTTAGAATCGAAAATAGTATTTACGGATGAGTATAAATCTCGCGAGGCGATACGGGGGATTGAGGATTGGTCGCATCTTTGGCTGATCTGGCAGTTTTCCGAGTCATTACGCGAGGATTGGTCGCCGACGGTGCGCCCTCCGAGGCTTGGCGGAAACAAGCGAGTAGGTGTTTTTGCAACCCGCTCACCATTTCGCCCGAATCCAATCGGACTTTCATGCGTGAAGCTGCTTCGCGTTGAAAATGGCGACTTGATTGTAAGCGGCGCGGATATGGTTGATGGAACGCCGATATTTGATATAAAGCCGTATTTACCCTATGCGGATTCACATCCTGACGCTGTTTCAGGCTTTGCTGAGGCGGTATTCGGCGAAAAGCTGAGTGTGGATTTCAAGGCGGAGCTTCTTGATATGCTTCCGCAAGGCAAACGCGAAGCCGCTTGTAAGCTGCTTGCCGAGGACCCTCGCCCAGCTGTTCAGACGCGTGATCCCGAGCGAATATTCGGACTGCGTTTTGCGGGCTTTGAGATAAAATTTAAAGTAAGCGGCGAGCGCCTGACTGTAATATCGGTTGAAAAATATTAGCGGCGTTTTTTTGCGTTGCGGCGCTTGATGGTGCTCTTTTTGCGAACCGAAAAGCCGAAATCACCGAGCTTTTTGCCAAGTGCGAAATAATCGCCGTGTGAATATGCGATAAGCTTTGCGCGCTCAAGATGAAGCGCGCCTGATTCATCAATCAGGGATTGGTCGATATTTACGCCGACAATATCTGCTATAAACATGTCGTGCGTTCCGAGCGGCACAATATCGCTGACACGGCATTCTATAGAAACGGGCGCTTCATCTATCATCGGAGCCGAGAGCTCTGAGCATGGAACTGCAGTAAGGCCGCATTCCTTGAATTTATCGGTGTTCTTTCCTGAGCGGACTCCGCAAAAATCCGTCGCTTTGACAAGAGCTTCGGTTGTGAGGTTGATAACAAATTCTCCGCTTTCCTTGATGAGCTGATGCGAATAACGCGTCGGACGAACCGAAATGTAGGTTTTGGGCGGATGGGTCGCGAGTATTCCCGTCCATCCGATAGTAATAATATTAGGTTTTTCAATCGTGCCGCAGCTCACCATTACTGCAGGCAAGGGCGACAGCATGGCGCCGCCTTTCCATTTGACTTTATTCAAAATTATTACTCCAATCTGTCGTTTTACTTTTAATATGATACTACAATTCAGTCTATATGTCAAGCCATTTGCTTCAACCATCCGCGCCTGCGCAGGCTAAAATTTTTTCAAAAAAATGCAAACAGCTCTTGACAAGGCGGATTCATTGTGATATAATTTCCTCATAAGTTGAAAAATAAAGGCTATGACGAAGACGGTCAGAATGATGCTCCTTCAGAGAGTCGGTGGATGCTGTGAACCGATGCTGTGTTATTCAAACGATCAATCACTTCCGAGCTTAGAACCGAAAGGGAAACCGAGTAGACTTCTACGTATGCCGCGTGAAGGCAACGGATTTGTTAGAATCCATAAAGTGGCGTTTTTAACGCAATTTGAGTGGTACCGCGGAAGGTTTAAAAATTCCGTCTCAAAGTAAAGGGCTTGGCCTGCTTTGGGACGTTTTTTGTTTTTATTTTTCAATACATTTGCAAACGAATCTATAATAGACTTATTGGAGGGAGAAAAATGGAGAGTAGACTAAAAGAGATTGCCGCACGTTTAAAGGAGCTTCGTGAGATTATGGGTAAGAGTGTTGCCGAGATGGCTGCTCTGACCGGTATAACAGAGGACGAGTATAACGCGATCGAAGCAGGTGAATCGGATTTTAGCTTTACGTTTATTCACAAGTGTGCGCAAACCTTTGGAGTTGACGCGACAGATATACTCAAGGGCTCAAGCCCCACGCTTTCGTCATTTTCTGTTACAAAAAATGGCGAGGGATTGCCAATTGTACGTCGCAAGGGCTTCAACTACAACAATTTAGCGCCGCTGTTTAAGAATAAGACTGCTGAGCCGTTCGTTGTTACTGCTGCATACCACGAGGAGGAGCAGGAAATGCCGATCAAGCTGAGCACTCATGCCGGTCAGGAATTTGATTATGTGCTTGAAGGAAGCCTTAAAATCCAAATCGATGACCATGTTGAGATCCTGAATGCAGGAGATTCGGTTTATTACAACAGTGGAACTCCGCATGGCATGATAGCATATGGCGCAGACTGTAAATTCCTTGCAGTCGTTATCGATGCACAGGGCATGGCATATGATTACTCCACATCGACGATTGAAAAGCTTCCGAGAGAAACAGCATCCGAGAAAACAGGTGCGGTTTGGGAGAACTTCATCGATACCGTACTTGATGAAAACGGTGTGCTGAGCAAGATCACATTCCATGACGAGGATAAGTTCAACTTCGGCTTCGATGTCGTTGATGCTATTGCCAAGAAAAATCCAGACAAGCTCGCAATGCTTCACCTCACAGCAGACAAGACTGTGCGCCGTATTACCTTTGGCGATATGATGAAGTATTCAAACAAGACCGCGAACTATCTGACATCAAAGGGTATCAAAAAGGGTGATCGCGTGCTTGTCGTGTTGAAGCGTCACTATCAGTTCTGGTATACGATCGTTGCGCTTCATAAGATTGGTGCAGTTATCATTCCTGCGACAAATCTGCTTGTTGAGCATGATTTTGAATACCGCTTCAATGCGGCAGGAGTATCTGCGGTGATCTGTACCGCTGACGGCGATGTAGCGCATCAGGTTGATTTAGCGGCTCCCAAATGTGAAACGCTCAAAACAAAAATCCTCTGCTGCGGCAATGAAGTCAAGACAATGGCAGGTTGGGATGACTTCAATTCAGGTATAGAGTCTGCATCGGAGATTTACGAGCGTACCGAGGATACCGCTTGCGGAAATGACCCAATTTTGATGTTCTTTACCTCAGGAACAACGGGCTATCCCAAAATTGCTGAGCATAGCTGTAAGTATGCACTCGGTCATTTCATCACAGCAAAATACTGGCACAATGTTGATCCGAACGGCATTCACTTCACAATTTCCGATACGGGATGGGGCAAGGCTCTTTGGGGCAAGCTATACGGTCAATGGCTGTGTGAGGCGGCAGTTTTCACATACGATTTCAACAAGTTCGATGCGCACGATATTCTGCCGCTTTTCAAGGAGCATGGAATCACAACATTCTGCGCACCGCCTACAATGTACCGTTTCTTTATAAAAGAGGATCTTTCAAAGTATGACCTCTCATCCATCAAGTATGCAACAACTGCAGGCGAGGCATTAAACCCCGAGGTATACAATCAATGGAAAAAAGCTACCGGAGTTACTCTTATGGAGGGCTTCGGACAGACAGAAACCACCCTCACGATTGCAAACCTCGTCGGCATGACGCCAAAGCCGGGTGCAATGGGCAAGCCGAGCCCGCTTTACGATGTTGATATAGTCAATCCCGATGGAAAGCCCGTCGCAGTAGGCGAAACGGGAGAGATCGTTGTTCGCACAGACAAGAATGTTCCTTGCGGACTGTTTGCTGGATATTTCCGCAACGAGGCAAAGACCAAAGAGGCTTGGTATGACGGAATGTACCACACGGGAGATACGGCGTGGAAGGATGAAGACGGCTATTTCTGGTATGTCGGACGAGTTGACGACCTCATTAAGTCGAGCGGTTATCGCATCGGCCCGTTTGAGATCGAGTCGGTTATTATGGAGCTCCCATATGTTCTGGAATGTGCTGTAACTGCTGTTCCCGATGAGATCCGCGGTCAGGTCGTTAAAGCCTCGATCGTACTTGTCAAGGGTAAAGAGGGCAGCGACGAGCTCAAGAAAGAAATTCAGAACTATGTCAAGACGCATACTGCGCCCTACAAGTATCCGAGAATCGTTGAGTTCCTCGAGGAGCTGCCTAAGACAATCAGCGGAAAGATCAGACGTGTCGAGCTTCGCGGAGAAGAAAAGAAATAAAAATAGTAAAACAACTGCTGCATATCAAAGTGCAGCAGTTGTTTGATATTATACGGACACAGCTTCCGTTTTTGCACTGCGGTATCGGCGCGGAGTAACGCCTACCGCCTTTTTGAATACGCGTATAAAATAGCTCACGTTGTCAAATCCACATTCCTCGGCAATCTCAAGAACGCTGCGATCAGTAGTTTCAAGCAGCTCCCGCGCTTTGTAAACGCGGTAATTGTTCAGATAATCGCAAAAGGATTTTCCCGTGTTTTCACGGAACAGGCGGCTGATATACGAGCAGCTGAAGCTCGCGTGTCGCGCCACGTCGTCGATCGTCAGCTTATCTTGGTAGTTTTTGTTGGTGTAATCGATAATCGAGGTAAAGGCATTCGACCAACGGGATTCCCGCGCTGTGATTCGATAAAGTCCGTTTTGATAGATCAACCCAATCGCGAACGTAACATACGCTTTGAGCATCAACTCGAACCCATAGCGGCGGCTTTTATATACGTCAAGAATCTGGTTCAGCACGTCGACTATCTCCGCTCCTGTCGAATTTGAACTGTCATAGATTCGGTCGAATTCAGTCTTGGGAGAAAATAGATTCTGCAGCTCGGTGCCAAATACTGTATAGGGGTGGAACACAACGGCGAAAAAGAGTCCGCCGGCTCTTGCGGATAGTGTGTGAAGCTCTCCGCCATGTATCAGAAACGCTTGACCTTTGTTGACGATATACTGTTTTGCATTGATATAGATTTCGCACGTTCCCTCGGTGACGCAGACAAACTCATACTCATCATGCCAATGACATGGGGCATATGGGCGCAAATCATATATGTTCATCTGTAATTCGCCAATGCGGTGGGATACATGTGTTTCTTTTAATGTGCTCTTGTTCATAGAAACCTCAGTGTTGAATAGTGCTATTTCTGTGCGCAACTGTGATAGAATTATACAAATGATGTGTGGTATAATTACATTATACAGTATATTCAGAATAATTTCAAGGAGGAAGAGCAAAAATGATCACAGTAAATGCAAAAGATTTTGGGCTGATTGCAGGTGCGGCTGAGCTTCAGACAGAGGCTATTCAGGCTGCCATTGACCACTGCTTCAAAAACGGCGGCGGTGAAGTTATCATCCCTGCAGGTGAATATCGCACGGGCGATATTCGTATTCGCAGCAATATCACGCTTCGTTTGGAATCGGGAGTTCACCTGATGGGAAGCAATGATTGGAAGGATTATTTCCACTATGTAAACGACAAGGTCGAGCCGCTCGATCCATCCCGTATTACCGACGCGCCGTATGTGCCTCTCTGGACGATCTTTGGCGAAACCGAATATATCGAAAACAATCCCAATTATCGCTTCAGACGACTCCCCGGAAGCCGTTGGAACAATGCGATCATCCGTGCGATCGATGCGAAAAACATTAAGATCATCGGTGAGCGTGATTCGGTCATCGACGGTATGAACTGCTTTGATCCTGATGGCGAGGAGCTGTATCGCGGCCCGCACGGAATTACACTTTACAACTGCGAGAGTGTGGAGCTTCGCGGCTACACAATTCAGAATACGGGCAACTGGGCACATTGGCTTCTGTTCTCTAAAAATATTACGGTAGAAAACGTGCAGGCACTCGCAGGTCATGATGGTATCGATATGTTTGACTGTACAAACGTAACCATCACAAATTCCGAATTTTACACAGGCGATGACTGTATCGCAGGCTTTGGCAATATTAATATCTATGTTGCGGATTGCGTTCTTAACTCAAGCTGCAGTGCGATGCGTTTTGGTGCCACGAATGCGCTTATCGAGCGCTGCCATATGTACGGTCCCGGCAAATATTGCTTCCGCGGCAGCCTTACCGATGAAGAAAAGGCGGCATCCGCTCCGTCAAAGCTTGAGGGGCATCGCAACAATATGCTCAGCGCATTTACATATTATTCCGACTACAGCATGCCGATCCCTGCTGCTCCCGGCAATATTTTGATTTCGGATTGTACGTTTGAACAGGCTGACAGATTCCTGCATTTCAATTTCTCGGGCAACGAAACATGGCAGAGATACCGTCCGCTTACGAGCATCACATTCAAGAACATCAAGGCTATTGGTGTCAGCATGCCGCTGATCGCGTACGGAAAAGCGGATGATAAGCTGACACTCAAGCTTGAAAATGTCGATCTGTCTATTCGTGAGGGAAGTGAGGGACTTGATCTTATCCATGCCTGCAATTATGACAGCATTACTCTCGATAATGTGAAGATCGATGGAAAAATCGGCAGCTTAATAAAGAAATGGTCCGATGGAGATGTCATTCTGCGCGATGTCAATAGTGACGCAGATGAGCAGGTGATCACCGCGACGACAGCGTTCAAGGCTCAAGCTATTTAATTATTCAATTGCATAAAATAGGGGGCTGTTGCAAGTTGAAA